>NZ_CBFHAZ010000027.1:0-63126 GCF_965653655.1 Pseudomonas onubensis
CGGTGTATCAGTCAACTGATGAGTTGGTTGACCCACCGCATTCGCGAGCAAGCCCGCTCCCACAGGTTGATCTCCATTGTTAGAGAAATTTATGTATGTCCGAATACCCTATTTCTTCGCCGATGCGCGACTTCATCGCCAAAACCGAATCCTTCACCAGTGACGACTCGTCGCTGGCAGGCTTGCGCCACAACTACGACCGTATGTGCCAGGCCTTCACGCCACCCAAGCCAGAAGGGTTGCAGCTGTCGGACTTTTCCTTGGGTGGCGTCGGCGTGCGCAGTTACCTGCCCACGGCTCCAGCGCCGACTGAAGGCTGGCCCTGCCTTCTTTATATGCACGGCGGCGGTTGGGTGGTCGGCGGGTTGGGCTCCCACGACTTCATCTGCTTCGAACTGGCCAACGCGCTGCAAGTGCTGGTAATCGCCATCGACTATCGCCTGGCGCCTGAGTACCCGTTCCCGGCGGCCTACGACGACTGTCGCGCCGTGTGGCAGGCAATCCAGGCCGGGCAGGGGCCGCACGCCGTCAACCGGCAACGTCTGGTTGTGATGGGCGACAGCGCGGGCGGCAATCTGGCGGCGGCGCTGTGCCTGGGCCTGCGCGACGATGGCCAGCCGCTGCCCGTGGCCCAGGTGCTGATTTACCCCGGTTTGGGCGGTCCGGCCGATTTGCCCTCGCGCCGTGACTGCATGGACGCGCCGCTGCTCAGCACGGCCGACACCGACTGCTACCTGGCGCTGTACCTGCAAGGTACGGGCGCGCCATCGGCCTATGCCATGCCTTTGCTGGCGGAGTATTTCGGCGGTTTACCCAAGGCGTTGATCGCCGTGGCCCAGTTCGACCCGTTGCGCGATGACGGCATGCTCTATGCCGAGCGGCTGCGGGCGGCGGGCGTGCAGGCTGTGCTGTATCCCGGCAAAGGCCTGGTCCACGGTTGCTTGCGCGCGCGCGGCCAAGCCCCGGAGGTGGATCAGCTTTATAACTATCTGCTGCATTACCTCAGGAGCGAAGGGCTGACACAGGTCTAAGTATTCAAGGACATGCTCATTGCACAATTCGGGTTTATGATGCCAGACGGCAAGAATAATAGACGTCCCCTCAGGGATGAACCCGACACCCTACGGAGCGCGCAATGCAGACTTGGTACCCGCAGATCAAACCCTACGCCCGGCACGATCTGGCAGTCGATGACACCCACACGCTGTACGTCGATGAAAGTGGCTCCCCCGAAGGCTTGCCTGTCGTCTTCATCCACGGCGGCCCCGGCTCCGGTTGCGACGCCCAGAGCCGCTGCTATTTCGACCCGAACCTGTACCGCATCGTTACCTTCGACCAGCGTGGCTGCGGGCGTTCTACGCCGCGCGCGAGTCTTGAAAACAACACCACCTGGGATCTGGTCGCCGACCTTGAGCGCATCCGCGAACACCTGGGCATCGACAAATGGGTGCTGTTTGGTGGCTCCTGGGGCTCGACCCTGTCGTTGTCCTACGCGCAAACCCACCCCGAGCGTGTGCTTGGCCTGATCCTGCGCGGTATTTTCCTGGCCCGCCCGCAGGACATTCACTGGTTCTACCAGGAAGGCGCCAGCCGCATGTTCCCGGATTACTGGCAGGACTACCTCGCCCCGATCCCGGCAGACGAGCGCCACGACCTGGTTGCCGCCTACCACAAGCGTCTCACCGGCAACGACCAGATCGCCCAGATGCACGCGGCCAAAGCCTGGTCCGGCTGGGAAGGGCGCATGCTCGGCCTGTGCCCGAGCCCGCAGCACGTTGAGCGTTTCTCCGAGCCGCAGCGCGCCCTGTCGATCGCGCGTATCGAGTGCCATTACTTCACTAACAACTCCTTCCTGGAGCCCAACCAACTGATCCGCGATATGCACAAGATCGCCCATCTGCCTGGCGTAATCATCCATGGCCGCTACGATATGATCTGCCCGCTGGATAACGCCTGGGAGCTGCATCAGGCCTGGCCCAACAGTGAGTTACAAGTGATTCGCGAGGCCGGCCACGCCGCGTCCGAGCCGGGCATCACCGATGCGTTGGTCCGCGCGACCGGCGAAATGGCACGGCGCCTGCTTGATCTGCCGCCAGAAGAAGCATGAAGGGCCTGTTGCAGCGGGTGCGTGGCGCCCGGGTCGAGGTCGCGGGTGAAATCGTAGGCTCGATAGACCAGGGTTTGCTGGTGCTGGTCGCCGTCGAACCTTCAGATACACCCGAGAGTGCCGATAAACTGCTGCACAAGCTGCTTAATTATCGGGTGTTCAGCGACGATGAGGGCAAGATGAACCTGTCGTTGAAGGATATCGGCGGCGGTTTGCTGCTGGTGTCGCAGTTCACCCTGGCGGCGGATACCAAAAGCGGGTTGCGGCCGAGCTTCTCCACAGCGGCCCCACCGGCCCTGGGAGCGGTGCTTTTTGAGCACTTGTTGTTACAAGCGCAACAATTGCATGGCAAGGTGGCGTCAGGGCGTTTTGGCGCGGATATGCAGGTGCACCTGGTCAATGATGGCCCTGTGACATTCCTCTTACAGACATGAATGTATTAAAAACGACTTTAATGCCTAAAAACGCAGGGTTTCACTACAAATACTTCGTTGTCCCTGATGCGTTGTATCGCGGGCTACTAGATAATCGCGCGCTATGGGGATCAGCGTAAATTGGTCCATTTTTGACTTAGGTAGAGACTTGTCCGACAAACCATTGGGGAATCATTTTGCCCCAGGGGAGTCGGAACAATGCTCGCCAACCTGGCATATAGATAGCTGGCCGTTGGTTTTTTGATCTGTTTTCGGCGAGGGTTGCTCGTGATTGTTAGTCCCTGTAATGCACCAAAATTGTCTGCCAAACGGTTACGAAACGCACTGGTAACGGGCTCTGCCCTGTTTTGCCTGTTCGGCGCGGGTCAACTGTGGGCATTCAGTCTGGATGATGTGTCGGCCAAGGCAAAAGAGCTGGCCGGGCAGAAATACGAAGCTCCGCGCAGCAATCTGCCGAACGAATTTCGCGAAATGAAATTCGCGGACTACCAGAAGATTCGTTTCCGCAACGAAAAAGCCGAGTGGGCCGATCAGAACACACCGTTCAAGCTGTCCTTCTATCACCAGGGCATGCACTTCGACACGCCGGTGAAAATCAACGAAGTGACCGCCGACAGCGTCCAGGAAATCAAGTACGACCCAAGTCGTTTCGATTTCGGCGACGTGAAATTTGATCCTAAAGCCACCGAACAACTGGGTTATGCCGGTTTCCGTGTGCTGTACCCGATCAACAAGGCCGACAAGCAAGACGAAATCATGACCATGCTCGGCGCCAGCTACTTCCGCGTCGTCGGCAAGGGCCAGTCCTATGGCCTCTCGGCCCGTGGCATGGCAATCGATACCGCATTGCCGTCCGGTGAAGAATTCCCGCGTTTCACCGAGTTCTGGATTGAGCGTCCAAAACCGGGCGAGAAACAGTTGGTGATCTTCGCCCTGCTGGATTCGCCACGCGCCACCGGCGCCTATCGCCTGACCCTGCGCCCTGGCAGCGACACCATTGTCGACGTCAAATCCCAGATGTTCCTGCGTGACAAGGTCAGCAAACTGGGGATCGCCCCGCTGACCAGCATGTACCTGTTCGGCGCGAACCAGCCGTCCAAGGTGCTCAACTACCGCCGTGAACTGCACGATTCCAGCGGCCTGTCGATCCATGCCGGCAATGGCGAGTGGATCTGGCGCCCACTGAACAACCCTAAACACTTGTCGGTCAGCAACTTCGCTGTCGAAAACCCGCGTGGTTTCGGCCTGCTGCAGCGTGGCCGCGACTTCAGCCACTACGAAGACCTGGACGACAACTACGACAAGCGCCCAAGCGCCTGGATCGAGCCTGAAGGTGACTGGGGCAAGGGTTCTGTCGACCTGGTAGAGATTCCGACCGCCGACGAAACCAACGACAACATCGTTGCGTTCTGGAGCCCGGCCGAGCTGCCGAAAGTCGGCGAGCCGCTGGATGTCAGCTATCGCCTGCACTGGACCATGGACGAGAAAGAGCTGCACCCGGCCGACAGCGCCTGGGTCAAGCAGACCTTGCGTTCCACCGGTGATGTGAAGCAGTCGAACCTGATCCGCCAGCCTGACGGCAGCGTGGCCTACCTGGTCGACTTCGAAGGCCCGTCCCTGAAGAACCTGCCAGCGGATGCGCCAGTGCGCAGCCAGGTGAGCGTGGGCGACAACGCCGAAATCGTTGAAAACAGCGTGCGCTATAACGAGCACACCAAAGGCTGGCGCCTGACCCTGCGCATGAAGATCAAGGACGCAGGCAAGCCTACCGAAATGCGTGCTGCACTGGTCGAAGACATCGTGAAAGCTGAGCCTGAGAAGGTCTCGACCCAGGTGCTCAAGGCCGACAAGCTGCTGGCCAAGCAACACGAAAAACAGGCCAGGAAAGACGCCAAGGAAGCGAAAGACAAGGACGCCAAGCAGCCAGAGGCTGCCCCTGCCAATCCGGAGCCGGAAAAGACCGAACACGTCCTGACCGAAACCTGGAGCTATCAGTTGCCTGCCGATGAGTAATTCTCAAGCCACGCCAGAGACTCTGTCCGAGTACCTGGCGCACCTCCCGATGACCGCAGAGCAGCGCGCCGAACTGGCGGGCTGCAGCTCCTTCAGCGAGCTGCACGAACGCCTGTCGTCAAAGACGTTCGACGCACCCACTGAGGCTGCCCAAGCTTCGGTCGGCCGTCGGTTGACGCTCAATACCGCCGAGGAACTGCAAGACGCCGAGATGCTGGCGCTTGACGCCAACGGTCGGGTTTGCCTGAAGGCCACGCCGCCGATCCGTCGGACCAAAGTGGTGCCGGAGCCGTGGCGCACCAATATCCTGGTGCGCGGTTGGCGCCGGATGACCGGTCGCACCAACCCTCCGGCGCCGCCGAAGGACGAGCGTGTACTGCCGGCCGCGCGCTGGCGTACCGTGGGTTCGATCCGCCGTTACATCCTGTTGGTGCTGATGCTCGGCCAGACCATTGTTGCCGGCTGGTACATGAAAGGCATCATGCCGTACCAGGGCTGGTCGCTGGTCGACTTCGACGAAATCCGCAACCAGACCCTGCTGCAAACCGCTACCCAGGTGCTGCCTTACGCCCTGCAAACCAGCATCCTGATCATGTTCGGGATTCTGTTCTGCTGGGTCTCGGCTGGCTTCTGGACTGCGCTGATGGGCTTCCTGGAGCTGCTGACCGGCCACGATAAATACCGGATCTCCGGTAAAAGTGCCGGTGACGAGCCGATTCCAAAGGACGCCCGCACCGCGCTGGTGATGCCGATCTGCAACGAAGACGTGCCCCGGGTATTTGCCGGCCTGCGCGCTACCTTCGAATCGGTGGCCGCCACTGGCGACCTGGACCGTTTCGATTTCTTTGTGCTCAGCGACAGTAACGAAGCCGATATCTGCATCGCCGAACAGCAAGCCTGGCTCGATGTGTGCCGCGAAGCCGGTGGTTTCGGCAAGATCTTCTATCGCCGCCGTCGCCGTCGCGTAAAGCGCAAGAGTGGCAACCTCGACGACTTCTGCCGTCGTTGGGGCGGTGAATACAAGTACATGGTGGTACTCGACGCCGACAGCGTGATGAGCGGCGAATGCCTGACCAGCCTGGTGCGCCTGATGGAAGCCACGCCGGATGCCGGGATTATCCAGACCGCGCCGCGTGCGTCGGGCATGGACACCCTGTATGCGCGCATGCAGCAGTTCGCCACCCGTGTTTATGGCCCGCTGTTTACCGCCGGCCTGCACTTCTGGCAGCTGGGTGAATCCCACTACTGGGGCCACAACGCCATCATCCGTATGAAGCCGTTTATCGAGCACTGCGCCCTGGCGCCGTTGCCGGGTAAAGGCGCGTTTGCCGGTGCGATCCTCTCCCACGACTTCGTTGAAGCCGCGCTGATGCGCCGTGCCGGCTGGGGTGTGTGGATTGCCTACGACCTGCCGGGCAGCTACGAAGAACTGCCGCCGAACCTGCTCGATGAACTCAAGCGTGACCGTCGCTGGTGCCACGGTAACCTGATGAACTTCCGCCTGTTTCTGGTCAAAGGCATGCACCCGGTGCACCGTGCGGTGTTCCTGACCGGCGTGATGTCCTATTTGTCGGCGCCGTTGTGGTTCTTCTTCCTGGTGCTGTCGACGGCGTTGCTGGCGGTGAACACCTTGATGGAGCCGCAGTACTTCATGGCGCCGCGCCAGTTGTACCCGTTGTGGCCACAATGGCACCCGGACAAGGCGGTGGCGCTGTTCTCCACCACCATCGTGCTGTTGTTCCTGCCTAAATTGCTCAGCATCATCCTGATCTGGGCCAAGGGCGCGAAAGAGTTCGGTGGCAAGTTCAAGGTGACCCTGTCGATGCTGCTGGAGATGCTGTTCTCCATGCTGCTGGCGCCGGTGCGGATGATCTTCCACACCCGTTTCGTGCTCGCCGCGTTCCTGGGCTGGGCCGCGACCTGGAACTCGCCGCAGCGTGACGACGACTCCACGCCATGGAGCGAGGCGGTCAAACGCCACGGCCCGCAAACCCTGCTGGGCTTCCTGTGGGCGCTGCTGGTGGTGTGGTTGAACCCAAGCTTCCTGTGGTGGCTGATCCCTATCGTCGGCTCGCTGATGCTGTCGATTCCGGTGTCGGTGATCTCGAGCCGGGTCAAGCTGGGCCTCAAGTCTCGCGACGAGAGCCTGTTCCTGATCCCTGAGGAATACAACCCGCCGCAAGCCTTGCTGTCGACCGAGCAGTACACCCACGAAAACCGTTGGCACGCCCTCAATGACGGGTTTGTGCGCTCGGTGGTCGACCCGCAGCAAAACGCCCTGGCCTGCGCCTTGGCGACCTCGCGTCACCGTGAGGCGGAGCCGATCGAACACTTGCGTCAGGAACGTGTGCGCCACGCGATGAAAGTCGGCCCGGCCGGCCTCAACAATGGCGAGCGCCTGGCGTTACTCAGCGACCCGGTAGCCCTGGCTCGTCTGCATCAGCAGGTATGGAGCGAAGGCCACGCCGAGTGGCTCGGTGCCTGGCGTGCTTCGGTCAAGGCTGATCCGCACGCGCCATTGCTGCCGCTGCAACCGCTGTCTTCCCGGGCCCAACCGGCCTGATTCCGACGCCCCCGAGGGCTCACCTCGGGGGCGTTAGATGCGCTGTTCCTACAGCGTTCAGAACATCCTCCTAATTCCACTAACCCCTTGTTATTTCGAAACAAAAGTCCTTTGTTCGAGGCGTATTGCCGTGCCTGTCGCTGGGGTAGCATCGCCCTCCAAATTGACTAGGTCGCAGGGGAATTCATGATCAAAAGGTATTGTTTGGCAGTGCTGACCGGCATCGTCGTACTGGTTTACGCCGGCTGGCTGAGCGCCGGTGCCCTGGATGATGCGGTTCGGCGGGGCGTGCTTAAAGTCGGCACCACGCCCACCTATGTGCCTTTTGAAATGAAGGACAAGCAAGGCCGCATCGTCGGCTTCGAAATCGACTTGTTGCAGGCGATGAGCCGCGCCCTGGGCGTCGAGCTTGAACTGGTCGCCGTGCCTTACACCGAGTTGTTGCCGGGGCTGATGGCGAAGAAATTCGACCTGATCGGCAGCGGCATGACGGTGACGCAGGAACGCAACCTCAAGCTGAACTTCAGCGACTCCTTTATCGTGGTCGGCCAGACCGTACTGCTGAACCCCAGCCTTGCCGGCAAGATTGCCAGCATCGAAGACCTGGACGAGGCGGGTTACCGCATCGCCGCGACTGAAGGCACCACCGGCGAAGCGGCGGCGCAACGGTTTCTGGGCGCCGCGCGCCTGAGCAGTTTCGCAACGCCCGAAGAAGGCGTGCGCCAAGTGGTGGAGGGCAAGGCCGACGCTTTTGTCCATGACGCGCCCTACAACCTGATCGCGATGGCCAGGCCGGAAAACCATCAGCTCTTTGCCCTTGAGCAGCCATTTACCTTTGAACCCCTGGCGTTCGGCCTGAAAAAAGGTGACTACGACAGCCTCAATTGGATCAACCACTTCCTCAATCAAATTGCCCAGGATGGCACCTACGATCGGTTGCACGACAAGTGGTTCAAGGACACCGACTGGATGGCGGAGATCGACTGAGCGTCATAAATGCTTACACATCAATCAATTGCCGAGCTTTTACGCTGATGTGTCTAGTTCCTGCACTGTGCTGCACCGTTGTGGGGCTTTTCCGACATACGCCGATAACATTTGCCCGTGAAACCTTTGTGACGGGCAACGAGTGGGTTAGGATCGCACCCCGAATGGGTGCAGCCCTTTTGCGCGCCGGCCTTATAAGAATCTTTCAGGGGACTTGATGATGAAAAAGTATCTTTCGATGCTGATGCTTGGCGTCACCGCGCTGGTCGCGGCCACTGCGGCGCATGCTGGCGCCATCGACGATGCGGTCAAGCGCGGCACGCTGAAAGTCGGCATGGACCCGACCTACATGCCGTTCGAAATGACCGACAAGCGCGGTGAAATCATCGGCTTTGAAGTCGACATCCTCAAGGCCATGGCCAAGTCCATGGGCGTCAAGCTGGAGTTGGTGTCCACCGGTTATGACGGCATCATCCCGGCCTTCCTGACCGGCAAGTTCGACATGATCGGCAGCGGCATGACCCTGACCCAAGAGCGCAACCTGCGCCTGAACTTCAGCGAACCCTTCATCGTGGTCGGCCAGACCCTGCTGATTCGCAAAGACCTGGAAGGCACGATCAAGTCCTACAAAGACCTCAACGACGAGAAGTACCGCCTGACCTCCAAGCTCGGCACCACCGGCGAGATGGTTGCCAGGAAGCTGATCTCCAAAGCCAAGTACCACGGCTATGACAACGAGCAGGAAGGCGTGCTGGACGTGGTCAACGGCAAGGCCGATGCCTTTGTGTATGACGCGCCGTACAACGTGGTCGCCGAGAAGAAAGTCGGCAACGGCAAGCTGGTGTTCCTGGAAGAACCCTTCACCTTCGAGCCCCTCGCGTTTGGCCTGAAAAAAGGCGATTACGACAGCCTCAACTACATCAACAACTTCCTGCACCAGATCCGCAACGACGGCACCTACGATCGCATCCATGACAAGTGGTTCAAGAGCTCCGAGTGGCTCAAGGACATGGAATAAGTTCGGCGTAGTACCGAGTCGCGCCCTTCGCGAGCAAGCCCGCTCCCACATTGGAATGCATTCCAATGTGGGAGCGGGCTTGCTCGCGAAGGCGGCATGACAGGCGACACAAATCCTGGAAAGTGAAATGAAACAGAAAAAAGCCCAATGGCCCTGGCACCTGCTGACCGTGGTCGTGCTGGTTGGCCTGGCCGGCGCGTTGTACTACGCCACTTCGTTGATGTCCTACGAGTGGCGCTGGAACCGCGTGCCGCAGTACTTCGCCTATCAGGCCGAAACCTCCCAGCGCGCCGCCGACATCTCCACTGTCATTGAGCTGGTGCGTAACGGCGACGTCGCCGAAGTCACCTTGCGCAACGACGCAGGCACCGAGCAAAAGCTGACCGTGGCCGACAACAGCCTGCAAGTGTCGCGTGGCGACGACGTGGCTGAAGGCGATGTTATCGGCGTCACCCGGCATTGGGCGCTGGGCCCGCTGATGTGGGGCTTGTGGACCACCTTGTGGTTGTCGGTGGTCTCCGGAATTCTGGGCTTGGCGATTGGTCTGGCAACCGGCTTGTGCCGCCTGTCGAGCAACCCTACCTTGCGCGATCTGTCGACGATCTACGTCGAACTGGTGCGTGGTACGCCGCTATTGGTGCAGATTTTCATTTTCTACTTCTTCATCGGCACCGTGCTCAACCTGTCCCGCGAATTTGCCGGGATTGCGGCGTTGTCGCTGTTCACCGGCGCTTACGTGGCGGAAATCGTCCGTGCCGGCGTGCAGTCCATCACCCGTGGCCAAAACGAGGCCGCTCGCTCCCTGGGGCTGAGCGCCAGCCAGTCGATGCGTCACGTGGTGTTGCCGCAAGCGTTCAAGCGCGTGCTGCCGCCGCTGGCCGGGCAATTTATCAGCCTGGTGAAAGACACTTCGCTGGTTTCGGTGATCGCGATTACCGAGCTGCTCAAAAGTGGCCGTGAAGTGATCACCACTTCGTTCTCGCCCTTTGAAATTCTGTTCTGTGTGGCAGGCCTGTACCTGCTGATCAACCTGCCGCTGTCGAAAATGGCCAGCCGGCTTGAGCGGAGGCTCGCGCAAAGTGATTGAAGTCCGCGATCTGGTAAAAGTCTTCGACACCCGTGGCCAGGTAGTGCGCGCGGTAGACCACGTGACCACCCAAGTCGCCAAGGGCGAAGTGCTGGTGGTGATCGGCCCGTCGGGTTCGGGCAAGTCCACGTTCCTGCGCTGCCTTAACGGCCTGGAAGCATTCGACTCGGGCTCGGTGAGCATCGACGGCTTGCAACTGGCCGACCCCAAAACCGACGTGAATGCCTATCGCCGTGAAGTCGGCATGGTGTTCCAGCACTTCAATTTGTTCCCGCACATGACTGTGCTGGAAAACCTGTGCCTGGCGCAAAAAGTCGTGCGCAAGCGTGGCAAGCGAGAGCGTGAGGCCAAGGCTTTGGCGCTGCTGGAAAAGGTCGGTATTGCGCAGAAGGCCAACGAGTTTCCATCGCGCTTGTCCGGTGGCCAGCAACAACGGGTAGCCATTGCCCGCGCGTTGGCCATGGAGCCCAAGGTGATGCTGTTTGATGAGCCCACCTCGGCGCTGGACCCGGAAATGGTCGGCGAAGTGCTGGACGTGATGAAGACCCTGGCCCTGGAAGGCATGACCATGGTCTGCGTCACCCACGAGATGGGCTTTGCCCGTGAAGTGGCAGACCGCGTGCTGTTCTTCGACCACGGCAAATTGCTCGAAGATGCGGCCCCGGCCGAGTTCTTCGATGCGCCCAAAGACCCGCGCGCCCAGACCTTCCTGCGCCAAGTCCTGTAATGGAAGTATGAGCTTCCTGTGGCGAGCGAGCTTGCTCGCGCTGGGGCGCGAAGCGGCCCCAAAAAATCACCGCGATTTATCCAGCAGAACGCGTTGGCAGGGTTCAGGGCTGCTTCGCAGCCCAGCGCGAGCAAGCTCGCTCGCCACAAGGGCCGTGAGTATCAAAGCCTGAATTTACCCACCAACGTCTGCAAATCCAGGCTCAACCGGGTCAACTGAACACTCGCCGCGGCCGTTTCTTCACTGGCCGCGGCGGTTTGTTCGGTTACATCCCGCACTTTCAGCACACTGCGATTGATCTCCTCTGCCACCGCGCTTTGCTGCTCGGCGGCGGCGGCAATTTGCGGGTTCATTTCCTGGATGATCGACACCGTGCGGGCAATCGCTACAAGTGCCTCGCCTGCGTCGCGGGTCAAGCCGACGCTGTTGTCGGTCAAGCTGCGGCTGTTATCCATGATGTCTGCGACCTGCTGAGTGCCGTTATTCAAGCCTAGGATCAGCCCCTCGATTTCTTCGGCCGACTCCTGGGTGCGCTGGGCCAGGCTTCGCACTTCGTCGGCCACCACCGCGAAACCCTGGCCGGCGCTGCCTGCGCGTGCCGCTTCGATGGCGGCGTTCAGGGCCAGCAGGTTGGTTTGCTGGGACACTGACTTGATAACGTCGAGCACGCTGCCGATCTTCTGGCTTTCGTGTTGCAGCGCAATCATCGCTTGGCTCGAACGTGCCATCTCGTGGGCCAGATGGCCGATTTGCTGCACCGCCTGGGTCACCACTTTTTCGCCGGCGCTCGCCTCCTGGTCCGCTTCATTGGCCGCGACGGACGCCTGCTCGGCGTGCCGGGCGACTTCCTGGGCGGTGGCGAGCATTTCATTCATTGCTGTGGCGACCTGATCGGTTTCATCCTTCTGGTCGTTGACCCCGGCGCGGGTCTGCTCGGTGACGGCCGATAGCTGCGTTGCGGCACTGGCGATCTGCCGTGCACTGTCGCCGATACCGCTGATCAGGTTGCGCAGGTTGCGGGTCATTTGCCCGATGCTTTGCTGTAACTGGCCCAGCTCATCACGGCGGTCCTCTTGAATGTCCCGACTCAGGTCGCCGTCAGCGATACGGTGGGCGGCCGTAAGGATGGCGCGCAGTGGCACGACTATTTGCCGGGCGATCCACCACGCGGCCAGTACACCGAGCAGCAAGGCCGCCACGGTGACGCTGATCAGCCGTGTGCGGGTCTGCTCGGCTTCGCCGTCACGCTTGGCGTTCTGGCCTTCGCTCAGTTGATGGCTTTGTTCGCGCAGCTCATTGAGTTGCTGCTCAAAGCGGTTTTGCATGGTTTCGGTGTTGAGCTGAGCCTCCTTGAGTGTGGTCAACTGTTGGCGATAGCTGGCCAGGTCAGCCTTGAGCAGCGCCGCGTCCACGGGCAGTGCGGTCACCGCCGCTTGTGCCACATTCAGGGCTTCGAGCGCCTGGGTGAGTGCGTCGGTGTAGGCTTGTAGCGACTCGGCCGCCCAGGCAGGGCTCTGGGCGCGATCCTCTGCCTGTTCCATGGCCTGGCGCAGGTTCTCGATGGCATCCAGGGCCCTTTCGTCTTCCTGGTTGGGCAAGTCGCTGGCGAACTGAGCAAGCGTGTCGCTGGCCTGCAGCGCGGTTTTCTTGAGGGCCGGGCGGACGTTCTCACGTTGCTCGATCAACGCAGGCAAGGTCGCCAAAGCTGTCTTGAAGTTTGCCACCAGGCGTGTGGCGTCCTGTAACCGCTGCAGGTCGGCCGGGTCCTTCAGGCGGTTTGAAAGGTCGGCCAGGTGTCGGTCGATCTTTTCAATCTGCGTGGTCATTTTGGCCAGGCTGGCGGCGTCCGTCAGGGTGCGGTACACGATCCTGTCGGCGCGCATGGCCTCGGCGTCCAGGGCCAGTTGCCCCAGAGTCGTCAGGCTGGTTGACCGATAAAGCACGTCGTTCAAGGCCTGCCAGCCGGTCGCGGCGATCAGGATGCTTAATATCAGCACTTGGCCAAAACCCAGTGCGAGCTTGAGGCGGATGCTGGCATTGACCAGCAGGCGGGTCAGCCGAGGGAACATGGTGAACCTCCAAATCAGATAGCGTTTCGCAACAGCTGAAACGCTAAATCGATTCGAGGTTGGGGCGGGCTGATAACCGTGTAGGAAATTTCACAAGTTACGGCGGCCTTGGTCCGGCCGCCGCGTAGGTGCGGGTCAGATGCGGAAGCGCCCGACCAGAGACTGCAAATAGATCCCCAAACGTGCCAGTTCGGCACTCGAGGCGGCAGTTTCCTCGCTGGCCGAGGAGGTCTGTTCAGACACGTCGCGCACATTCAGCACGCTGCGGTTGATTTCCTCGGCCACCGCGCTCTGTTGCTCGGCAGCGGTGGCAATCTGCGAGTTCATCGCCTGGATAGTCGAGACCGTGCGCGTGATATTGCTCAGCGCGTTGCCGGCGCGACGGGTCAACTCGACGCTGCTGTCGGTGAGGCCACGGCTGTTGTCCATGATGGTCGCCACCTGCTGAGTGCCGTTTTGCAGGCCGACGATCAACTCTTCGATCTCTTCGGTGGACTTCTGCGTGCGCTGGGCCAGGCTGCGCACCTCATCGGCCACCACCGCAAAGCCGCGACCGGCCTCACCGGCCCGCGCTGCCTCAATCGCCGCGTTCAGCGCCAGCAGGTTGGTTTGTTGGGCCACCGACTTGATCACATCAAGCACGCTGCCGATCTTGTCGCTTTCACGCTTGAGGTCGCCCATGGCCACCGTGGAATTACCCACCTCAGTGGCCAGGCGCTCAATCTGCGCGATGGCTTCACCGACTACCTTGTCGCCTTCACGGGCTTGTTGGTCTGCCGCCACGGCGGCTTCGGAAGCTTCTTCGGCGTTGCGCGCCACTTCCTGCACAGTGGCGGCCATTTCGTTCATGGCGGTGGCCACTTGATCGGTCTCGACCTTCTGGCTGTTGACCCCGGCGCTGGTCTGTTCGGTCACGGCCGACAGCTGCTCGGCGGCGCTGGCGATCTGAGTGACGCCGTCACTGATCCCTCCGATCAGCTCGCGCAGGCCGACGGTCATGCTTTGCATGGCGCGTTGCAACTGGCCCAACTCGTCCTGGCGGGCGGAATTGAGGTTATGGCTCAGATCGCCCGAGGCCACGCGCTCGGCGACTTTGAGGGTTTGGTTGAGCGGGATCACGATCTGGCGGGTGATGGCCCAGGCGGCGACCATGCCGAAGATCAGCGCCAGTACCGTGGCCAGCAGCAACAGTTGTTTAGCGTGGGCGGCATCGGCATCGCGCACGGCGGTCTGGGAGGTGGTGAGTTTTTCGCTGTGCCCCAGCAGGATATCGCCCTGGGCAGTCATGACTTTCAGCGCGGCCGCGCTGGCCACTTGGGAGTCGCGGTACTGGCTGACGGCGGCGCGGTAGGCTTGCAAGGACACGCCAGCCTCTTGCAGGTTGGCCTGGTATTGCTCAGGCAGCTTGCCTTGCAGGTCGGTGATTTTCTTCAGGGCATTGTCGATGGCATCCAGCGCCGGTTGCTCGGCCTCGGTCTTGCCGCTGTAGGTGTAGCCGCGTACCTGGAAGCGCGATTGCTGGATCAACTTGCTCAGGTCGACCACGCTGTTGAACTGCGTGACGCTGTCGCCTTGCAGCAGGGCCGCTTCGATTTCGTTGATCTTGGCCACGGCGTTGTCGGCGGTGTCGCCGAGCTTGCTGCGTGCGCCCTCGCGCTTGAGGCCGGCCAGCACCATGGCGCCGAAGGCCTTTTTGTATTGGCCCAAGGCTTCCAACTGTTGCTCGACCAAGGCTTTGTCGTCGGGTTGCTCGATCAGCGTTTCGGCGGTTTTGAGGCCATCGTCCAGTTGCTTCAGCAGGCTGTTGACCGCGTCGGTGCCTTGTTCGCCCCGGCGCATTTCAAAGTCCAGGCGCGCCAGGCGCAGGTCTTTGGTCAGGCCGTTGAGGCTGGAGATAAAGCCCAGCTTGTCGCCGCGACTGATCACGTCGCCCAAGCCGGTCCAGCCGGTGAAGGTGGTCAACAGCGTCAGGATCAACACCAAGCCAAAGCCAATGCTCAGCTTGCGATTGACGCTCACATTCCCCAGTTTTTCGGCTAACCAACGATACATGCTGCGATCTCCTTTGGAACAAGGCTTGGACTTATTCAGAGGCTATCGGCTGCGCAGGAAGTTTCTGTAGGAGTTGATCGTTCCCACGCGGAGCGTGGGAACCATCGGGGTCTGTAGGTCGTGTCAGAACAACCGGGCGAGCAGGGCGGTCACGGCGGTTTCTACGCGCAGGATGCGTGCACCCAACTGCACCGGTTGCAAGCCGGCCTTGGCCAGCAGCTCCACCTCGTAGGGAATCCAGCCGCCTTCGGGGCCGATGGCGAGGGTCACCGGCTCATCCAGGCCACGCGGGCAGGCCGGGTAATCGCCGGGATGGCCGATCAGGCCCAGAGTCCCTTCGGTCATGGCCGGCAGGCGGTCTTCGACGAACGGCTTGAAGCGCTTTTCGATGACGATCTCGGGCAGCACCGTGTCCCGCGCCTGCTCCAGGCCGAGGATCAGTTGCTCGCGCACCGCCTCCGGCTCCAGAAACGGGGTTTGCCAGAAGCTCTTTTCGACCCGGTAACTGTTGACCAGTACCACCTTTGGCACGCCCATCGCCGCCACGGTTTGCAGCACCCGGCGCAGCATCTTCGGGCGTGGCAGGGCCAGCAGCAGGGTCAGCGGCAGTTTGGTCGGTGGTGGCTGGTCGAAGCTCACGTGCAGCTCGGCTTCACCGGCTTCCAGGCGCAGCAGTTGCGCATTGCCCATCAGCCCGCCAATCCGGCCGACCCGCAGGTTGTCGCCCACCACAGCGCGGTGGACTTCCTGCATATGCACCAGGCGCCGATCACGCAGGACCACCCGGTCGGCCGCGATAAAGTCGGCCTCCTCAAGCAACAGCAGGTTCACGGTTGCGTCGCTGGCGGCTGGTCGTCGTCGGCGGGTTGGTCATCCGGGTGATCGCCGCGCCTGGTGATCAAGCTGCTGAACAGGATGCCGATCTCAAACAGCATCCACATCGGCACCGCCAGCAAGGTCTGCGAGAAGATGTCCGGCGGCGTGAGAATCATGCCGACCACGAAGCAGCCGATGATCACGTACGGGCGCACTTTCTTCAGGTATTTGACATCGACCACGCCGATCCACACCAGCAGTACCACGGCCACCGGGATTTCGAAGGCCACGCCAAAGGCGAAGAACAGCGTCATCACGAAGTCGAGGTAGCTGGTGATGTCGGTCATCATTTCCACGCCGGCCGGGGTGGCGGCGGCGAAGAATTTGAAGATCAGCGGGAACACCAGGAAATACGCGAAGGCCATGCCGGTGTAGAACAGCAGGATGCTCGACACCAGTAACGGCACCGCAATGCGCTTCTCATGCTTGTACAGGCCCGGTGCAATAAAGCCCCAGATCTGGTGCAGGATCACCGGGATCGCCAGGAACAGCGAGACCATCATGGTCAGCTTCAATGGCGTCAGGAACGGCGACGACACGTCGGTGGCGATCATCGTCGCGCCGGCCGGCAGGTACTGGCGCAAGGGCGTGGAGACGAAGGTGTAGATCTGCTGGGTGAAGGCGAACAGCCCGGCAAAGATGATGAAGATGGCCGCTACGCAACGCAGCAGGCGAGTCCGCAGCTCGGTGAGGTGCGAGACCAGCGGCATATGCTGGTCGTTTTCCGGTTTATCAGCGCTCATGGGGCTCGCGGCGGCAATGAAGGGTCATGGGGAGCGGGCGACGCCACAGGCGTCGGCGCTGGCTCAGTCGGGACGGGCGCGGGTGGCGGCGCTTCGGCGGCCGGAGCAATGCTGTTTTCGATCACAGGTTCCACCGGTTTGGCGGGTTCCTGAACCGGCGATAGAATTTTGCGCGCCTCTTGCTCCAACGACAGGATATGTTCGTTGTGCAACTGGCGGCGGATCTCGTCGGCGCCGATTTCCCGTTCAACTTCCTGTTTGATGGCGTTGAAACTGCGTTTCAGGCGCCCGATCCACAGGCCGGCCGTGCGTGCGGCACCGGGCAGGCGTTCCGGCCCGAGTACCAGCAAGGCCACGAGGCCGACGAGCAGCAGTTCAGAGAAGCTGATACCAAACATTAGTCAGTGCTCACGAGTCTTTGCGGGTCGGCTCTTGGACTTTCTCAGCCTGCACGTCGAAGGTGCGACGCTCGGTGATCGGCTGGGTGGCCTGCGGGTGAACTGGCTGGGCCGGAGGCACTGGGTTGGCCATTGGGTCGGCCGGCTTTTCATCGTCGTTCATGGCTTTACGAAAGCCCTTGATCGACTCGCCCACGTCAGTGCCCAGGTTCTTGAGTTTCTTGGTGCCGAACACCAGTACCACCACCACCAGAATGACGATCCAGTGTTTCCAGTCAAAAATGCCCATGCTGCAATTCCTCTGTAAAAGTTATTCAGGCGGACGGGCGCGAGGCCTTTTCGGCGTGCCCGGACAAGCCGAAGCGACGGTCCAGTTCATCCAACACGGCCTGTGGGTGCTGCCCGAGTTGGGCGAGCATGACCAGGCTATGGAACCACAAGTCTGCGGTCTCGTAGATTACATCACTGTAATCACCGCTGATTTGCGCATCCTTGGCGGCAATAATCGTCTCGATCGACTCTTCGCCAAGTTTTTCCAGAATCTTGTTCAAGCCCTTGTGGTACAGGCTGGCGACATAGGAGCTGTCGGCGTCCGCGCCTTTGCGGTCTTCCAGCACCTGGGCCACTCGGTTCAGGGTATCGCTCATGTTCAGTGTCCTGCGGAGTAAATGGCGTGCGGGTCTTTGAGCACCGGCTCCACAACCTTCCACTCGCCGTTCTCGAACACGCGATAGAAGCAGCTGTGACGGCCGGTATGGCAGGCTATATCGCCGATCTGCTCGACCATCAGGATCACCACGTCGGCGTCACAGTCGATACGCATCTCGTGCAGGGTCTGCACGTGCCCGGACTCTTCGCCCTTGCGCCACAGTTTGCCACGCGAACGTGACCAGTAAATGGCGCGCTGCTCAGTGGCGGTGAGGCTCAAGGCCTCGCGGTTCATCCAGGCCATCATCAGCACGCGCCCGGTCTTGTAGTCCTGGGCAATGGCCGGCACCAGGCCGTCACTGTCCCACTTGATCTCGTCCAGCCAGTCTTTCATGTTCGGCTCCGGCAATTTGCGACAGTGTATAACCGGATCGGCTATCGGCGCACGATCAGATAAACACCCACGGCGACCATGATGCCAGCCGGCCAGTGGCCCAGCTGGTTCAACGGCCCGCCAATCGCCAGCATCACACCACCGACCAGGTGCGCGGCGCCCAGCAGGCGCAGGAACCAGTCGTCCTTGCGCTTCTGCCACGGCGGCGCCGGGTCTTTGGCGTGGGGCTGGGACATGCGCTCCAGCAGGTCGCGGGTCATGTTGGCCAGGTGCGGCAGTTGTTCGAACTGGCTGTGCAGGTTGCCCAGCAGGGTTTTCGGGCTGACGCGCTCGCGCATCCAGCGTTCCAGGAACGGCTGCGCGGTGTTCCACAGGTCCAGGTCCGGGTACAGCTGGCGGCCCAGGCCTTCGATGTTTAGCAAGGTTTTTTGCAGCAGCACCAGCTGTGGCTGCACTTCCATGTTGAAGCGCCGCGCGGTCTGGAACAGGCGCATCAGCACCTGGCCGAAGGAAATATCTTTTAACGGTTTTTCAAAGATCGGCTCGCACACGGTGCGGATCGCCGCTTCGAATTCGTTGAGCTTGGTTTCGGCCGGCACCCAACCCGAATCGATGTGCAATTGCGCCACGCGGCGGTAGTCGCGCTTGAAGAAGGCGAACAGGTTACGCGCCAGGTAATCCTGGTCTTCCGGTGTCAGGCTGCCGACGATGCCGCAGTCGATCGCAATGTACTGCGGGCTCCACGGGTTGACGGTGCTGACGAAAATGTTGCCCGGGTGCATGTCGGCGTGGAAGAAGCTGTCGCGGAACACTTGGGTGAAGAAAATCTCCACGCCGCGCTCGGCAAGCATCTTCATGTCGGTACGCTGGTCGGCCAGGGTCGCGAGGTCGGTGACCTGCACGCCGTAGATGCGCTCCATCACCAGTACTTTGGGGCGGCACCAGTCCCAATACACTTGCGGCACGTACAGTAATGGCGAGCCTTCAAAGTTGCGCTTGAGCTGGCTGGCATTGGCCGCTTCGCGCAGCAGGTCGAGCTCGTCGTAGATGGTTTTTTCGTAGTCGGCGACCACATCCACCGGGTGCAGCAGGCGTGCGTCGGCGCTGAAACGTTCGGCGGCGCGGGCGAGGATAAACAGCCACGCCAGGTCCTGGCCGATGATCGGCTTGAGGCCGGGGCGAATCACCTTCACCACCACTTCTTCGCCGGTCTTCAATTGTGCAGCATGAACTTGCGCCACCGAGGCCGAGGCCAGTGGCTCGACGTCGAAACGGCTGAACACCTCACTGATTTTCTGGCCCAGCTGCTCTTCGATCAGCTTCATCGACTGCTGGGAATCAAACGGCGGCACGCGATCCTGCAACAGCATCAGTTCGTCGGCGATGTCTTCGGGCAGCAAGTCGCGACGCGTGGAGAGGATCTGCCCGAACTTGATAAAGATCGGCCCCAGGTCCTGCAACGCCAGGCGCAGGCGCGCGCCACGGCTCAGCTCCAGCGGTTTGCGCGGGAACCAGCGCCACGGCAGCACATAACGCACGGCCAGCAGGAACCACGGCAACGGCAGGGCGAACAGCAGGTCATCGAGGCGGTAGCGGATTACGACGCGCTGGATACGAAACAAACGGCGGACGGCGAGCAGCTTCATGCGTTATCGCTTGGATCAAGGGAACGGCTCAGGCGCTCGAAGCGTGCCTCAAGGCGTTCCAGGTCGATTTTGGCCTTGTCGAGTTCGCGAAAGCGCGCTTGCGCTTCCCGTTCTCCGACCAGGGTGCGCGATTCTTCGCTCAGGTATTCGGCAAGGTTCTGGTTGAGGCTGGCGAACCCTTGCTGGTACCAGCGCGAGCGGCTGCGCAGGTGCCCGCTGATCAACTGGGTGGCCACCGGGCCGATCCAGCGTGACAGCTCGTATTCCCAATCCAGTTCCAGGTCTTGCAGCACGGCGGCCAGGTCCATCAGCACGGCGCTGTCGCCTTCCAGCTCCACTTCGGGGCTGTGCAGGATGGCGGTCTTGTTGCGGCTCAGCGCCAGGTGCAAGAGGCTCGAGGCGGGCGCGCGCAGGGTGCAGTCGGCCTCGGCGGCCCAGGCGCCGGCGAGCAGCAGGCCTTCATCGCTGGGCAGGATAAACAGCTGCAAGGCAGGGCTGGTGCAGTCGACGGCAATGACTTTGCCGTTCAAGTGCGCGAGCCGCGCCAGGGCGGTGCTGTCCAGGCGCAGGACACGGTTGATGCCGTGTTCGACGCTGGCGAGGAGGCCGGCGAACAGCATCAGGGCTTGATGCCGCGGTGCAGGGCGACGATGCCCGAGGTCATGTTGTGGTAGGTCACGCGGTCGAAACCGGCCTCTACCATCATCGACTTCAGGGTTTCCTGGTCGGGGTGCATGCGGATCGATTCGGCCAGGTAGCGGTAGCTCTCGGCGTCATTGGTGATCAGCTTGCCCATCAACGGCATGAAGGCGAACGAGTAGGTGTCGTAGACCTTGGACATCAGCGCGTTGGTCGGCTTGGAGAACTCCAGCACCAACAGGCGACCGCCCGGCTTGAGTACGCGCAGCATCGAGCGGATCGCGTCCTCTTTATGGGTCACGTTGCGCAGGCCGAATGCGATGGTCACGCAGTCGAAATGGTTGTCCGGGAACGGCAGCTTTTCAGCGTCGGCCTGTACAAACTCGATATTTCCGGCCACGCCTTTATCCAGCAGGCGATCACGGCCGACCTTGAGCATTGAACCGTTGATGTCCGCCAGCACGACCTGGCCGGTCGGGCCAACCAGCTTGGAGAACTTGGCCGCCAGATCGCCCGTGCCGCCGGCGATATCGAGCACGCGGTTGCCGGTGCGTACACCCGACAACTCGATGGTGAAGCGCTTCCACAGGCGGTGCATGCCGCCCGAGAGCACGTCGTTCATCAGGTCGTACTTGGCCGCAACGGAATGGAACACCTCAGCGACTTTTTCCGCTTTCTGGCTTTCCGGAACGTTCTTGAAGCCGAAGTGAGTGGTGGGTTCGGCATCGCTGCCTTTGCGCTGATCAGTCATATCGCTGTCACCAAAAGAGAATGCGGGACATGATAATCCCCACCGCCTGCTTTGTCTTGGCAAGGCTGAAGGTAAGATAGGTGTTCATCGAGACCTTTTGCCGCATGGCAGGTGTTCTGAGTCGATATAAAGAGGAGTCATTGCGATGGCCCGTATTACCGTTGAGCGTGCACATTCCCTGGGTAAAGAAGGCGCGCGCGCGAAGGCCGAGAAGTTGGCGCACAAACTCAAGGAGCAATATGGCCTTGAGTCATCATGGTCGGGCGATAGCCTGAACCTCAAGCGTTCGGGGGTTAAAGGCACGGTGTTAGTCGCCGATGAATCGCTGCGTATCGATGTGGAACTTGGCCTGTTGATGTCGGCCATGAGCGGCACCATCAAGTCCGAAATCGAGAAAGCCCTGGATAAGGCGTTGGCCTGATCGATGTGTTCTTAGGGTGCCGATTCTAATTTTCCAGCCTACTTTGTGCCCAAGCCCTCAACTCCTGCGGGCCGTTCCTCGACCCTAATCTGCGTGAGGTGCACCATGGCCAAAGTTATTTTGAAGAAAAAAATCGACCTTCAGTCCACTGCCCTGAGTGACGTTAAAAGCTATGCCCGCAAGATCTGGCTGGCAGGACTTGGCGCCTATGCCAAGGTCGGCAGCGAAGGTGGCGAGTACTTCAAAGAGCTGGTCAAGACCGGTCAACATGTTGAAAGTAAAGGCAAAAAAGTTGTGGTTGAACAACTTGATGCCGCCAACAGTCAGATTGACCAAGTAAAGAGTAATGTCTCCAGCGTCAAAGGTTTGGTTGAAGTTCAACTGGATAAAGTTGAAAAAGCTTTTGACACACGTGTTGCAAGTGCCTTGAATCGGATCGGCATTGCGTCTAAACATGACGTGGAGACACTCTCTGCTAAGCTCGAAGAGCTGACGACATTGCTAGAACGTGTCGCGCGTAAACACTAAGGAGACATCGGGATGGCTGTTAAAAAGACTACTCAGAAAGAAGGCAGCTCGTGGATCGGGGAGGTTGAAAAATATTCCCGTAAGATCTGGCTTGCTGGTTTAGGCGTGTACTCGAAGGTTAGCAGTGACGGCGGCAAATACTTCGAGACCTTGGTCAAGGACGGCGAAAAGGCCGAGAAGTTGACCAAGACCACGGTTGGTAAAAAAGTTGAAGCGGCCAAGGCCACTGCCGGCTCCGCCAAGTCGAGCATTTCTGACACTTGGGGCAAGTTGGAAGAAACCTTCGACAAGCGTCTCAACAGTGCCATTTCGCGACTGGGCGTGCCCAGCAAAGCGGAACTGAAGACGCTGCACAGCAAGGTCGATACCCTGACCAGGCAAATCGAAAAACTCACCGGCGCTAAAGTGGCTCCGGCCAAAACCGCCGCCGCTAAACCGGCTGCCAAACCTGCGGCTAAAACTGCGGCGGCTAAACCGGCGGCCAAAACCGCTGCCAAACCACTGGTTAAAGCGGCCGCCAAGCCAGCTGCCAAACCTGCGGCCAAGGCCCCGGCTAAAGCAGCGGCAAAACCCGCTGCCAAAACTGCCGCTGCCAAACCGGCCGCCAAGTCTGCAGCAAAACCCGTTGCCGCTAAGGCCGCCGCCAAACCTGCGGCTAAACCTGCTGCCAAAGCCGCAGCAAAACCTGCTGCCAAGCCAGCGGCTAAAACCGCAGCTGCCAAGCCGGCCGCTGCCAAACCAGCAGTCAAGCCAGCCGCCGCTAAAGCTGCTGCCAAGCCTGCTGCAGCAAAACCAGTGGCTGCCAAGCCTGCGGCAAAACCTGCCGCCGCGAAGAAGCCAGCCGTTGCCAAAAAGCCTGCAGCGCCCAAGCCTGCTGTTGCGGCCAAGCCTGCAACCCCAGCGTCAAGCGTTTCGACAGCCAACTCGGTGTCCGCACCGACCCACGCTGCCACTGCCCCGACTGCAACGCCGGTAACCCCGACGCCATCCAGTCAGTCCTGATTTTCTCAGGGCACAAAAAACGCCCGGCCTGTGAAGGTCGGGCGTTTTTTTGTGCATTTACACCGTGGCCATGACGCCGGGCATTATCAGTTGTAAGTGATCGAGACGGTCACAGCACTGGCGAGTGTTCCCTGGGTAATGGCAGCACCGGTTTTGTTGTAAGCCGCCTTGAGCGCCAGGATGGCCTTTTTGTTGTTCGTCGCAACCGTTCGACTGCGCTGCGCCACCGTGCCGTTGGCCGGGATGGCTGCACCGCTCGACAGCCCGAGGGCGGTACCAGCCGAAGTCCCCGTGTTGGCAAAAAGCGCAGCGTTGTCGGCAGCCGGTGTACCTGCGAACAGGAAGATTACGTTTTTGACGTCCGAGTCGCAGTCGGCAGCGAGCTCAAAGTCGTGCGTG
Organism: Pseudomonas onubensis; assembly: GCF_965653655.1. Taxonomy (NCBI): domain Bacteria; kingdom Pseudomonadati; phylum Pseudomonadota; class Gammaproteobacteria; order Pseudomonadales; family Pseudomonadaceae; genus Pseudomonas; species Pseudomonas onubensis. Next base: position 23,503 of record NZ_CBFHAZ010000027.1, read on the forward strand.
CCTGCGGCGTCGGCGCTGTCAAAATCCGAAACCTTGACTGGCGGTAGTTTGATGGCGCGGTTTACATCGCCCGCAATCAGGTTACACGTTCCGGCGTTGACCACGCCTTGAAAGGTCAGGTTGCCGCTGATGGCGGCCTGGGCAGCAGGCGGAGCCAGGCTCGCCGTGATTGCCAGCATCAGGGGCAGTGTTCGCAAAATCATCTTAAGTCCTTAGTGTTTCAGTTATAGGTAATGTTGACGGTGGCGGTGCTGACGAGCGTGCCTTGGCTGACAGTGCCGCTTTTGTGATACGCCGCGCTAAGCGGCAATACCGCACGATTGCCGGTTACAACCAGCGTGCGTTCGTTGTCGCTGCCATTGGCAGGAATGGTTCGGGTGGCCCCGTTGATACGCGAATACAGCCATAGCCCCACACCGCCGGCGGTGCCGGTATTGGCGAAGAGCAACGTATTCTCGGGCGTCGGGGTGCCGGAAAAGCGAAAGGTGACGTTGGCCGCATCGCTGCAATTGGCGGTCAGCTCGAAGTCGCGTTTGCCGGCAAACGGGCTGTTGTCGAAGGCGCTGACTTGCACCGGGTCGAGCGTGATGGTGCGGTTGACGTCACCTGCTGCGAGGTCGCAGGTCGCCGAAGGCCTTACAAAGCGCACCGGGTTACCCAGGCGCAACAATATGTTCGGCACGTTTTGCCAGGCGACCTGGAAAATATCCGCGCTGGGCATTACCCCATCGGTCACGGGGCCGATTTTGTAAAAGTACGCCTCAGCGTTCGTGAAGGTGACCCAGGTCCCGGCGTATTGGTAGTGGCTTTGATTGTGCAGGGCGAAGGAGTTAGTCACCCCGCGGGCATCCCTGATGTCCACGCGGATGCCGATACCCGGTACTTCGGTGTGATAGCTGCCTGTGGCCGCGTCCTTTTTGCGTGGGTATTTACCGGTGACTGTCAGCTTTGTGGGGGTGGGGCAGCGGATATAGAGCCCGGGCGCCGTGCCGCTGAAGGGCTGACGGGTAATCAGGCTGCCATTGGGAAGACTGTCCGGTACGGTAATGGTCGCCGGCAAGGTCAGGGTGTGCGTGGTGGCGCTGGGATAACTGTCGCAGTCGGCTTGCGCGGCAATCGGCAGGCCCAGGCCCAGCAGTGTCGAAACGAGTGTGAGGAGATGCTTCATGCTGTGTCTCGTAAAGTAGAGGTTACGCTCAAGGAGCGTGCTGGGCCTTGCAAATGCCCGCGTTCAGTTGATGTAAACGCGTGCCTCCATCTGGTTTGGCGCGCAGGTCGTAGTTGAACCGGCATGAAGCGCCCGCCTGGCTGCCCCACTTCACGGTCAACTGACCTTGCGTATTCGCAACGCGCACAAATGCCTTACCGGCCTGGCCGACAATCCCGACGCTGGCGCCGTTTTCGTCAAACACATCGGCACCAAACGGCAACGGGCCGCCGCCCTCGCGCACCGCTGTGATCAGTGCTGCCTGGCCGCTGACTGTTTCGAACTGCAACTGCACCACCGCGCCTGATCGAGGGGCGACGTTCTGAGCGGCGGTCTTTAACTCCACGTCGACCGACAAGTCCTTAGGGTCCAGCTCGACAACGTTCTGGCGGTAGGGCGTAAGGTGAGGGACTACGGCAAAGCCGCTTTTGCCGATTTGGGCGCTGTGATGACCATTGATCCGCGCACCCAGGGCGTCGGGCGCCCGGACGATGCCGATGGTGTCGCCCAACTCCGGTGCGAACGTCACGCCGCCGGCATGGGCGACAATGCCCCCCGTGATTCCAAATGATGTCGAGCGGTAGGCATTGCTCTGGCCGTAGCCCGCCGACAACATGCCGTGACTGGTCTGGTATTTAAGGTCGGCGCTGGTGGCGTTGCCGGTGCCCTGGGCCCGACTGCTGCTCACGCCATAACCCAACTCACTGCGCTCGCCAAGACTGCCACCCAGGCTTGCACGCTCGCCGTTGCTTTGGTCGCCCCGATAGGCGGTGGTGGTCAAGGTGGGAGAGCGTGCGCCACTGCCCAGTGGCAAACTCACGGTGAAATCGACCTGCTTGTCGACGCGTTCACTGAGCAGGTCACGGGTACGCTGCGCACTGACGGTGTAGTGCAGCCCCTGCCAGGTGCCGCTGTATCCGGCGGTGAAAGTCAGGTTACCGTTGGTACGGTTCCAATAGTTTTGCGAGGAGCCGGTCAGGTACAGCGAGGCGTCGCCCACGCTCTGATTGAGGCTGATGTCCATGCGGTCGCGCAGGCGCGAGACACTGTCGAGCTTCAACCCGTCGATGGCGAGGTCGCGAACGTGGGCAGCATCACTCACGCTCAAAAAACCTTCGGTGGAATACCGGTACGCACCGAGGGCGAAGTGAGTACCGGTGTGCGCAAAATTTTTGCTGTAGCGCAGTTGCAGGCTTTGCCCTTCACGCGAGGAGTGGCTCGGCAGGTGGGCGTTTGAGTGGGTCAGGTCAAGAGACAGCGCCCCGATGGGCGTGTTGAAGGCTGTTCCCACCAATTGCGACCGGTAGTCTTCGCCCATAACGGCGCCCGTGTAGGCTGTGAGCAGGTTGCTCAGTCCGTGCTGATAGGTGGCCTGCATCAGCGAGGGAGGGTGGTGCAGGCCAATTTCATCCAGCTGGCCGATACTCAACGAATGGCGGCCATAACCGGGGCGCAGCAAATTGGCGTTGGCAGCGAACGGCACAATGAACTCGCGTGTGCGGCCATCGGCCTCGGTGATCGTGACGTTCAGGTCGCCACCGTAGCCGGTGGGGAACAAGTCGCTGAGCACAAACGGGCCTGGGGCGACGGAGACTTCATCCAGTAACACGCCACGTTGGCGTACGCTGACTCGGGCGTTGGTCTCGGCAACGCCGCGTACCACCGGCGCAAAGCCGGTCAGCGAGTCGGGCAGCATCCGGTCATCGCTGAACAGGCTGGCGCCCCGCAGGCGCACGCTGTCGAACAGCTCGCCGGGGGTGTAGATCTCTCCCATCATCAACTGCGAGTGCAGCGGGCTCAGTTCACGTTGTGCATAGGTGGCGCTGCTTTGGTAACCCGAGGCGAGGTGGGTAGTGCTGTAGCTGCCGTTGTGGCGCCAGTGCCAATCGCCAAGGTTGAGCCCGGTGTTCAAACCCAGGTAGCTGGAGCCCAGCGAGCGGCCACTGGCTCGCGTGGCAAACGTATTGGCGTTGTAGCGCACAAATGCCGCGTTAATGCCGCTGTCCCAATGCTGTGGGTCAACATAGCCGCGTGGCTGACGCGCCAGGTAGATCTGCGGAATCTGCAGGTCCAGGCGGTTTTCACCCGCGTCGAATTGGCTGCCGGCACCGGGCAGGTAAGTCGCGATGTCGGCACAGTTGGCCAGTGCAGAGGTTGCAACGCCGTCCAGCGTGATGCCAAACCTGAGCAGCGCCTCGCGTGCCAGGCACAATTGCGCGCTGCGCTGGCCTTCGACGTTGGCGAACCACACAGTCTCGCGTCCGATCCATTGGCTGTTGAGGTGGACGTCGGCGCGGTAGCTGCCCGGCAGTACGACGTTGCCTTGGTTGAACCTGGAAATATCGACTTGCAGGCCACTCGCGCCGCCCGGAAAGAACGCCGGGTTGAACTCGACCTGCTCGGCAGCTGGGGCGCCGAGGGTATAAGCGCTGCTTGCCAGCAGCAGGCTATGCATCGCGAGCTTCAAGCGACGTTGTGCCTGGGGGCTGTTTTTCAGGCCGGCTGGCGTGTTCAAACTCATGGTTACCGCTCTCAAAAACAGGTGTCAGCCGAATGTCGGCATAGGAGGGCCCTGCCCGCATAAATGGGCATCGACACACAGGTGTGGGGTGAGGTGAATGGCGTGGCCGACTGACCACAGGCGACCTTCGGTTACGGTAGACGCCAGCGTGTCCTGTCGGTCATGACGCGACCTTGCTGCTATGGGCGACCTTCACCCCAAAGTCGTCGAGCGTCTGGAATTCCACGGTTACCGGGGTGCTGAACGACGACTTGAGCGTGGGCAGCTCAAAGCGATTGCGACCTGCGGGTATCACCATGTTTTCGCTGCCTGATAAGGCGCTTTTGCGGGCATGGCGCTGCCCGGCTTCCAGCACTTCGATGGTCTCGAACGTCACGTGATAAGGCGTGGGGTTGAAGACTTCCAGCGCTTGGCCTTGCGCGGTCGATATGCGACGCCATTGCAATTTTCCAGGCGCGGCCTCAACGGCATAAGGCAGCTTCGCCGGGCGCAAAAACAGTTTGATTCGAGAGCGGAAGGCGAGCTGCAGCTGATTGCTCTGCTGGGCTTCCAGCGATTGTGCGGGCACCTCCAGCACGTTGAACCAGAACATGCTCTCCTGGGTGGAGGGCAAGGTTTCGCCCGTATAGGCCACGCGCACCACCTGTTGTTTCCCCGGCTCCATGCGAAAGATCGGCGGCGTGACGACGAAGGGTATTGCCGTACTTTCAGGGGGTGCGTGCTCGTCGCCATTGTCCAGCCATGTCTGGACCAGCACTGGTGCCTGATTCTTGCTCTCCAGCCGGACTATCACTTCCTTGTCCTGCTGCGGGTAAATGATACGCGTGCTGCTGATCACGACACTGGCCTGCAGCGTGGTCGCGCCCAGTAGTGTCAGTGCCAGTACCGTGAGCCTCATCAGCCGATGTGAAATCGAAGGAGTGTTCATACAGGGGGGCATCCGGCGCTGGAAATAAGGTCAGCCGAGTGGCGCACGCGGGCACCGAAGTCGCTGACGGTGGTGAACTCAACCCTCGCAGCAGCGTTCGGGCGCTCTCGCAGCAGGGGGAGCGCGAACAGCTTTACGTCGCCGGCGGGCAGCAGCAGGCTATCGTTGGCCGCCTGATTGGGGGCTTTGCTGAACCGTTTGCCGGCGCTGAGCAATTCGACCGAGGCGAGTGAAATATGGTACGGCGTAGGGTTGGTGACGCGCAGGGCGAAACCCTGGTCGTGGGCCACCAGTTGCCATTGCAGTTTTGATGCGGCCTTGCCGACTGGGTACGGCAACGCCTGTGGGCGCAAAAACACCCGCAAACGGGTACGGAACGACAATTCGATCTGATTGTTTTGCGCGCTTTTGGTACTTGGGGGTATTTCCAGGACGTTCAGCCAGAAGAGCCTTTCGCGGTCGACAGGCAGCGACTCGCCGCTATAGCGCAGGCGCAACGCCTGTTGCTGGAGGGGCTCGATACGGAAAATCGGTGGCGACAGGGTGAACGGTGTGTTTGCCGTCGCAGGTGTTGAGTGACGGTCGCCGTTATCGAGCCAGGCTTGTACCAGTGCGGGGTGGTTGCCCTTGTTCTCCAGGCGCACAACAACCTCGTGGCGTTCGGCGGGGTATATCACGCGAGTGCCATGAATAATCACGCCGGCATCGGCGGGAAACGCCAGCAGTGCCAATACGGCAAAAACACAGCAGGCAAACCCAAGGCAAATTTTTCCTTTCATCGTCGTTGGTCTCTTCTCATCAGGATGGAGCCTGCTGTGCAGGCCCGCTCGCTCCTTATTCGGCGTACTCGACCATAAAGCCGACCCGCGTGTTGACCTTGCCTTCGGTGGCGGGGCCATTCGCATACAACTGCGCTGCCAGTGGGATGATTGCCTGGTTGTCGGCAATCACCACGCCTTCCGATTTCTCGGTGTAGACATTGATGGGCGTGCCGTTGCGGCCGGTGACTTCGACTTGCACATTTTTGGCGGTGGTGGAGTCCGAAGGGTCGTCGTAACCATCGATGTTCAACCGCCCGGTGGCCACGTCGATGGCCGGGCTGGTCGGGTCAAAGGCAATCATGGCGGTACGCCCGTTAGTGCAACTACCCTCGCCGGGGGCGCCAATGCGAATGGTAAAACCGGTCAGGTTGGCCCGGCTACCGGCGGTAGCCAGGCGTGCAGCGGACACGCCGCCCAAATTCACGTCCTTGACCACTGCACCGGTGCCAGGCGCCGCGCCTTCGATGGTGCACGTCACATCCGTCACCAGGCCGCTGAAGTTGATAACGCCATCGGTGGCGTAGACCGATGGCGATACAGCGGCGGCCAAGGCCAGGGCAGTTGCAACAGTAGATAAAACGTTGAATTTCATTGTCTACTCAGTCGTAAGTTATGGGTGTTGCCCGCCATCAGTCGAAGCGCAGCCTCTGTGGTTCTTGTCGATATTTTTGTGCTTGGCGGGTGGAGGTAATTTGTATCTAAAAGTGAATATTCTCTATAGAGAACTCGCGAGTTTTAGTTCGTGATTGTTCGAAAGGGTATTGTTTTGTTTTGGTTTTTTGGGGCGAGGCTAGTCACTGAGAAAAGTCTCTCAGAAGTTTCTGTAGGGGGTTACTGTAAGTAAGCGTGGTAATGTTGTGTACGTATATTGAACCCTGTGCCCGGCTGGGCTATAGCGTGCAGTTCTGCATTTATTTATGCGGGTGCTGTGATGCTGACTTCAATGGCTACTCTTTATACCGTCATGCTGTTAGATGACCACGAGATGGTTCGGCAGGGAATCGAGTTGGGTGTGGCCAAGGAGGCTGACATCGAAATCATCGGCTCCTTCGCAACGGGGAGGGAATTGCTTGAAGCGCTGGCGCGCCGGCCATCGGATGTCGTGGTCATGGACTTCATCCTGGCCCCGTCAGACATTGATGGCCTTAGCCTGTTGCAACTACTGCATCGGCGTTTTCGCAAGTGCAGGCCGTTAATTGTGTCGTCGCACTACACGCCTGCAACCGTTTCACTGTCTTTAAAGGCGGGATGTTGGGGGATAGTGAGTAAAACCCAGACCCTGGCGGAGTTGATCATCGCAATTAGAACAGTGGCCCAGGGGCGAATTTACCTGCAACCCTCTATGGTGCCGGCACTGCAGGATATGCAGCCCATTCTGGATGTGGCAAAGATCAACTCGAACATGAGTGTGTCTGCGCCCTTGTCGTTGCGCGCCAGGCTTACTCCCAAAGAACAGGAAGTATTGCGCTGTTTTCTGGATGGCATGTCCGTGAACTCAATTGCGGCCAAGTTCTCACGCAGTGCCAGTACGATCAGTACGCAAAAACAGTCGGCCTACCGAAAGTTGGGTATCAGCAGCGACAGCGAACTGTTTAAGTTCACTCAGCAGTTCGGAGAGCCCGGTTGAGGATCCTTCAGGTGTGATCATCCAGATAGCGCAGTGCCAAGCGCTCCGTCGCCTGCCGCGCCGGTAACAGCAGGTGTGGCGCTACCAGCATCATGATCTGGTACACCACCACACGCACCTCGCCCTCGCGGTCGAGAATCCGTTGGTAATCCAGGGAGAACAGCAGCGTCATGGTGATTTGCTCCACCAATTGCCCCAATGCCTGGGTGTCACTGACCAATTGCCCCGCGGCCTTCAATCGCGCCAACAATGAGGCCAGGGTACGTTTGAGCGCTGTCAGCAAGTTGCGAATGCCCTTGGCCAGCTTTGGCAGACGCCCGGCCAGGTTTGACAGGTCCTGGAACAGAAACCGGTAATGGGCCAGGCGCTCGATGATCAGGTGCAGGAACAGCCAGTAATCCTCGGGTCTCAGTTGCGCATCCGCCGGTGGGTCGAGCAATGGCGCCAGTTCATTCTGGAAACGCTCGAACAACCCGAGCACCAAGGGCTCCTTGCCATGGAAGTGGTAGTAGAGGTTACCGGGGCTGATCCCCATTTCATTGGCCACCTCCATGGTCGACACGTTCGGCTCGCCCTTTTGGTTGAACAACTGCAGGGCACATTCAAGGATACGGTCGCGGGTCTTCATCCAGTCTTCTTAATCTGATCGTTGAGCTCAGCGCACCCGCACGTAAGTGCCCGGCGCCGCTTCCATCGGTGGGTAATTCTGGTTGCCCAGGGCGGTGAGGGTTTCGCGTTGCACGCCCGAACGCTGCTGGATCCACGCCAGCCACTGCGGCCACCAGCTGCCTTCGACGTGGCTGGCGTCGTAGTACCAGGCGCGCGGGTCGCTGCTCAGCTTGAGGTTTTCGACGTAGTTGGCCTTGGGGTTGCCCGGCGGGTTGAGGATGCTCTGGATATGCCCGCTGTTGGACAGTACAAAGCGCCGCTCGCCGCCCAGCAGTTGCGTGGAGCGATACACCGCGTCCCACGGCGTGATGTGATCGTTGATGCCGGCCACGCTGAAGCTGTCCACCGTGACTTTTTGCAGGTCGATAGGCGTGCCGCACACCTCCAGGCCGCCAGGGTGGCTGAGCGGGTTGTGCTTGAAGAAGTCCAGCAAGTCGCCATGCAACGCGGCGGGCAGGCGCGTGTTGTCGTTGTTCCAGTAGAGGATATCGAACGCCGGCGGCTCTTTGCCCAGCAGGTAATTATTGATCCAGTAGTTCCAGATCAGGTCGTTGGGGCGCATCCAGGCGAAGACCTTGGCCATGTCGCGGCCGTCCAGTACGCCTTGCTGGTAGGAGCGGCGCTTGGCGGCTTCGAGGGTCTGTTCATCGGCAAACAAGGTGGCCGGGCTGTCGATCTGGCTGTCCAGCAGGCTCACCAGGTAGCTGGCGCTGGAGATGCGCCGCAGCTGACGCTTGGCTTGCAGGTGGCCTTGCAGCGCGGCGATGGTGAGGCCACCGGCGCAGGCGCCCATCAGGTTGACCTCACGGGCTCCGGTAATCGCCCGGCACACATTCAGCGCTTCCTCCAGCGCCGCCACATAGGTGGACAGGCCCCATTCGCGGTGACGCACATCCGGGTTGCGCCAGCTGACCATAAAAGTCTGCAGGCCGTTTTTGAGGGCGTATTGCACAAAGCTGTTGGTGGGGCTGAGGTCGAAGATGTAGTACTTGTTGATTTGCGGCGGCACGATCAACAACGGCTTGGCGTACTGCTTTTCGCTCATGGGCTTGTATTGGATCAGCTCCAGCAGCTCGTTGCGAAACACCACGGAACCTGCGGTGGTTGCCACCGTTTTGCCCACTTCAAAAGCGTGTTTGCTGACCTGGCTGGGCAGGCCGTTGTTGTGCAACAAGTCGTTAAACAAATTGCTCACGCCGCGTACCACACTGTTGCCGCCGGAGTTGAGCAGCTCCTTGATGGCCAACGGGTTGAGCAAGGTGTTGGAGGGCGAGACGGCATCGTTGATCAGCGAGAAGGCAAAGTGCGCGCGGGCGCGGTCATCGGCGCTCATCGAGCTGTCGTCGATCCAGTGACGGGTCTGCTTCTGCCAGCTCAAATAGGCTTGCAGGCTGCGCCGGTACAGCGGGTTAAGCGCCCAGGTGGGGTCGGCGAAGCGGTTGTCGGCGGGGTTGGGGGCATGCACGGTTTCACCCAGCAGCACGCGGCCGAGTTGGCCGCCCAAGGCCAGGGCGTGCCGAGCGGTGTACAGCGGGTTGCGCAAGCCATGGTCGGCGACGCTGCGCAGGGTCGCCAGCAAATCCCGGCCTCGCAGGCCACTGATCGCGTTTTGCGCGTTGATGAACGCGGCTGGGGTGGGCGCCGGGTTCGTCACGGGTCTTTCTCGCATGAGCCAACACTCCTTCGTCAAGCCATCAACAGGCACGCCAATTCAGAACCATAGTCGGTTCCTGGCAAGTTGCGCGGCGGCGTAGTCCTTACACCGCGGGTCGGGGGTGAATCACCGCGCGCAGGCGCTCCTCCTCAAGAAACTTCATGATGATTGGCGCCACGGCTTCGGCGCGGGTAATCAGGAACAAGTGGCCATCATCGATGATGTGCAGCTGTGCGTTGGGGATGCGCCAGGCGAGCATGCGCATATTGATCAGCGGGATCAGCGGGTCGTCATCGCCGGCCAGCACCAGGGTCGGTTGGCGGATCTTGTGCAACCAGTGAATGCTGGTCCAGCCAAGGCCGGCAAACAGCTGCCAGTAATAACCGAGCTTGCCCGCCGAGCGCACTTTGCTCGCGTGTTCGGCGGCCAGTTTGGAATCGCGGCGGAACGAGCCGCCATAAATCATCGGTGCAATGCGCACTACGTGGGATGGTTGGATATAACGCCTGGGGCTTGCCATCAGCCATAGCACCTTGGGTTTGCCCGGCACCATAAAGGCCCCGGCTGCCGTCGCCGCCAGGATCAGTTTTTTGCAGCGCTCGGGGTAGTCATAGGCAAACTGTTGCGCCAGCGCGCCGCCCCAGGACACACCCACCGCATTCACCTGGCCATAGTCCAGGTAGTCGAGCATGCGTGCGGTGAGCTTGGCCAAACCGGGAAAGCGATAGGGCACGCTGGGCGTTGAGGAGCCCCCCACACCTGGCACATCGAAGGCGATCACTTCCAGGTCCGGGTCCAACGCCTGGACGAACGGAAACACCAGCTCCAGGTTGGCGCCGATGCCGTTGAAGATCAGCAGCGGCGTCAAGTGCGGCTTGCCTGGGCGTACCGCCGTACGGATGGTCTGGCCATCCAGGTCGATGGTACGGAAGATGAACGGTTGCGGCATGGGCTTACCCTGCGAAATGGCGCGATATTTCCCTGTCGGAACCCGATCAATGTGGGAGCGGGCTTGCTCGCGAAAGCAGTGAGTCAGTTGATGCATTCGGTGGCTGACACACCGCCTTCGCGAGCAAGCCCGCTCCCACAGTTGAACGCATTCCAGCTACAAAACAGTGTTTCGTTTATCGTTCGTGCACATAAGTACCCGGTGCCGCCTCAGCTGCGGCATAGGCTTTGCTACCCAAGCTTGTAGGTGCTTTCTTCAATTTGCCCGCCCGTTCTGCCTGCCACGCCTGCCAATGCAGCCACCACGAGTCAGTGTGCTTGGTGGCATTCTCCTGCCACTCCAGCGGCTTGCCGGCCAAACCGTCGCTGGTCTGGTAACGCGCCTTGGGGTTGCCTGGCGGGTTGAGGATGCTCTGGATATGCCCACTGCTGGACAGCACAAATTCCACTTTGCCACCAAACAACTGCGCCGACTTGTAGCACGACTGCCACGGCGTGATGTGGTCGTTGGTGCCGGCCAGGGAATAGATATCGGCGGTCACCTGCTTGAGGTCGATCGGCGTGCCGCACACTTCCAGGGCATTGGCGCGCACCAGCGGGTTGTTCTTGAACAGCTCAATCAAATCGCCATGGAAGGCGGCCGGCAAACGTGTGGTGTCGTTGTTCCAGAACAGGATGTCGAACACCGGCGGCTCGTTGCCGAGCAGGTAGTTATTGACCCAGTAGTTCCAGATCAGGTCGTTGGGGCGCATCCAGGCGAAGACCTTGGCCATGTCGCGGCCCTCCAGCACACCGGCCTGGTAGGAGTGGCGCTTGGCGGCTTCCAGGGTCTGTTCGTCGACAAACAGCGCCACCTGGGTGTCCAGGGTGGTGTCCAGCACACTCACCAGCAGGGTCAGGGCGTTGACCTTCTTCTCGCCCAGCGCCGCGTAGTGGCCCAGCAGCGCGGTGCAGGTGATGCCACCGGAGCAGGCGCCAAGCATGTTCACGTCTTTGCTGCCGGTAATCGCCGTGACCACATCCACCGCTTCTTTGAGCGCCTCGATATAGGTCGACAGGCCCCACTCGCGCTGCGCCTTGGTGGGGTTGCGCCAGCTGACGATAAACGTCTGCTGGCCATTGCGCAGGCAGAAGCGCGCCAGGCTCTTCTCCGGGCACAGGTCGAATACATAGAATTTGTTGATCTGCGGCGGCACCACCAGCAGCGGGCGCTCGTGCACCTGTTCGGTGATGGGCTTGTACTGGATCAGCTCCAGCACGTCATTGCGAAACACCACGGCGCCTTCAGTGGTGCCCAGGGTCTTGCCGACTTCAAAGGCCCCCATGTTGACCTGGCTGGGCATGCCGCCGTTGTGCACCATGTCTTTGGCCAGGTGGGACAGGCCATCAAGCAGGCTTTTGCCGCCGGTTTCAAAGAAGCGTTTGACCGCCGCCGGGTTGGCCGCGCTGTTGGTCGGGGCCATGGCTTCGGTCATCAGGTTGATCACGAAGTGGCCGCGGCTGATGTCCTGTTCGGACAGGTTGCTGTCGCCGATCCAGTCGTGCAGTTCCTTGCGCCACGCCAGGTAGGTTTGCAGGTAGCGCTTGTAGAGCGGGTTCTGGCTCCACGCCGGGTCGTTGAAGCGACGGTCATCGCCTTCGGGGGCCAGTGCGGACTTGCCGAACATCACGTTCTTCAATTCCACGCCAAAATGCGCGACGTGTTTGACGCTGTGCAACGGTTGCTTGATGGCTTGGGTCAGCACCATCTTCGCTGAGGCCAATAAATCCTTTTTGCGTAACGCGATGATCGGGTTCAGCCCCAGGGTGTTTTCCGAGGCCTGGCGTTTCAAGTCATCGTTATTCTTGTTACTCATCTACGACGCTCCATTGTCCGAAAGACGAGTACCGGCGATTGCTGCGCACCCAATTTCGATACACGACACCAGCCTGGTACTGCGACTCGGGTGACCGTTGATACCGCATCGTCAAATGCAGGGAACTTGCCAGTTCCATTGGTTACCCGAGTTTAATTTTTTTCGCAAGCGGGCCAATCATTGACCACGCGACAGGGCATTCAAGCAGATGAAATTAGAAAATGCCCTCTAAAGAGCAAGACGCCCGAGTTAGAGCATCAGCCGCACGACCGATGCGCTCGGGTCGCGGGTTTTGCCGGCGGCTTTGAGTTCAGCGAGGTAGTCGGCCCACAGGTCTTCCTGGCGCACGGCCAATTGGTAGAGGTAGTCCCAGGTGAACAGTCCGCTGTCATGGCCGTCGTCGAAGGTCAATTTCAGTGCGTACTGGCCGGCGGGTTCTATCTTGGTCAGCCGCACGTTGAGCTTGCCGAATTGCAGGATGGGTTTGCCGTGGCCCTGGACCTCGGCGGAAGGCGAGTGGGTGCGTAGCAGCTCGGCGGGGAGCTGGTAGACCTCGCTCGGCCCGTAGGTGAGGCCGAGAGTGTTGGAGGTTTTGTGCAAATTTACAGCGGTGGGGAATTTGGTCATGGCGCAAGTCGTCCAGTATGGCTGCTATGTGTGGCGAGGGAGCTTGCTCCCGCTGGGCTGCGTAGCGGCCCCAAAATCTTGGGAGCGCTTCGCTCTCCAGCGGGAGCAAGCTCCCTCGCCACAAAAGGCCGCTGTCACAGATAGATGACTTACAGGATATAACGAGACAGATCTTCGTTCTGCGCCAATTCGCCCAGGTGGCTATTGACGTACTCAGCATCAATCTTGATCGCTTCGCCATTCTGCAAGCCAGCCATGTCGCCCGCACTGAAGGACACTTCCTCCAGCAAGCGCTCAAGCAGGGTGTGCAGGCGACGGGCACCGATGTTCTCGGTCTTCTCGTTGACCTGCCAGGCAATCTCCGCCAGGCGTTTGATGCCGTCCGGCTGGAACTCGATGCCCAAACCTTCGGTTTTCAGCAGTTCGCGGTATTGCTCGGTGAGCGAAGCATGCGGCTCGCTGAGGATGCGCTCGAAGTCGCCAGGGGTCAGCGCCTTGAGTTCCACGCGAATCGGCAGGCGGCCTTGCAGCTCCGGCACCAGGTCGCTTGGCTTGCTCAGGTGGAACGCGCCCGAGGCGATAAACAGGATGTGGTCGGTCTTGACCATGCCCAGCTTGGTGTTCACGGTGCAGCCTTCGATCAACGGCAGCAGGTCGCGCTGCACGCCTTCGCGGGACACATCGACGCCGCCGGAGTTGCCGCGCTTGGCCACCTTGTCGATCTCGTCGATAAACACGATACCGTGCTGCTCGACCGCTTCCAGGGCTTTGGCCTTGAGTTCTTCCTCATTCACCAGGCGCCCGGCTTCTTCGTCGCGCACCAGTTTCAGCGCGTCCTTCACCTTGAGCTTGCGGCTTTTCTTCTTGCCCTTGCCCATGTTGGCGAACAGGTTCTGCAGCTGGCTGGTCATTTCTTCCATGCCAGGCGGTGCGGAGATGTCGACGCCGGACACTTCGGCCACTTCGATCTCGATTTCCTTGTCGTCCAGCTGGCCTTCACGCAGGCGCTTGCGGAACAGCTGGCGGGTGTTGGAATCCGAGCTTGGCGCGGCGTCTTCGTTGAAGCCCATGCGTGCCGGTGGCAGCAGGGCATCCAGAATACGTTCTTCGGCGGCGTCTTCAGCGCGATGGCTGACCTTGGTCACTTCCTGTTCGCGCAGCATCTTCAACGCGGCATCGGCCAGGTCACGGATGATCGACTCGACGTCACGGCCGACGTAGCCCACTTCGGTGAACTTGGTGGCTTCGACCTTGATGAACGGGGCGTTGGCCAGCTTGGCCAGGCGCCGGGCGATTTCGGTTTTACCCACGCCTGTCGGCCCGATCATCAGGATGTTCTTGGGCGTTACTTCAACGCGCAGTTCTTCGGGCAGTTGCATCCGGCGCCAGCGGTTACGCAGCGCAATGGCAACGGCGCGCTTGGCATCGTCCTGGCCGATGATATGGCGATTAAGTTCATGGACGATTTCGCGGGGAGTCATGGACATAGTGTTTGGCGGCCTCAAGCGGGAATAAGCCTACGGCTTACTCGGCGAGGTCCTGCTCCTCAATGGTGAAGTTGTGGTTGGTGAACACGCAGATATCGCCGGCGATACCCAGGGCGGTCTCAACGATTTCGCGGGCCGACAGGTCGGTTTTCTTCAACAGGGCGCTGGCTGCCGCCTGGGCGTAGCCGCCGCCGGAACCCATGGCGATAAGGCCGTGCTCGGGTTCAACCACATCGCCGTTACCGGTGATGATCAAGGACGCGTCTTTGTTGGCGACGGCCAACATGGCTTCCAGGCGGCTGAGGGAGCGGTCGGTGCGCCATTCTTTGGCGAGTTCGACAGCGGCGCGAACGAGGTGGCCCTGGTGTTTTTCCAGCTGGCCTTCGAAGCGTTCGAAGAGGGTGAAGGCGTCGGCAGTGGCGCCAGCGAAACCGGCGAGCACCTGGCCGTGGTACAGGCGACGCACTTTTTTGGCGTTGCCTTTCATCACGGTGTTGCCCAGGGAAACCTGGCCGTCGCCGCCCATGACAACTTTGCCGTGGCGACGTACTGAAACGATGGTGGTCAAGGGGAGAGTCTCCACGCAGCGGGGCGAAAATGCCCTGATGGATTCTCATATGGGGGTGGCGGGGGGGATTTCAACCGTAGGACGTGTGTGCGGACGAGTGGCGGTTATGTGTCGAACGCGGCTCCGAGAGCGCTGAAAATCAAATGTGGGAGCGGGCTTGCTGTGGCGAGGGAGCTTGCTCCCGCTCGACAGCGCAGCTGGAGTCGGCTTTTTGGGGGCGCTTCGCACCCCAGCGCAAGCAAGCTTGCTCGCCACAGCAAGCCCGCTCCCACATTGGTTAGGTTTTGGCTTTAAGTCAGCGACTCTGGCGTTGTTGTAACAACAAATTGCTAAAGCCTGCGCCCGCCAGTTGTTTCTGCGCCACGGTCAGCTGTTCACGGTTGCTGAACGGCCCCACCAGCACGCGATACCAGGTCGCATCCTTGACCGTGCCGGACTCAACCGTCACCGACTGGCCCAACAAAATGATCTGCGCACGCACGCGATCCGCATCCGCCTGTTTCGGGAACGAGCCCGCTTGCAGGAAGAACCTGGTCACCGGCGCCGCCTTGGTGGCCGCTACCGGTGGCGCTGGTGGCGGGGTAATCCCGGCCAGCGCAGCCTGGGCACGTGCAGTGTCGATTTTCGCCGCTTCTGCTGGCGTCACCGGCGTGGTCGGCACTTGCGGCGTCGGCAGGGTTTTCTCCGGCACGGCATCAGGCGGCACGATCACTTCCGATTCCGGCAGCAGCGTGTAGAAGTCGTATTTCGGCTTCACGGGTGCGGTCGGGCTTGGCGCTGTTTTATTGGCCTCGGCGATTTTCGTGGCCTTCTGCTGTTCTTGCTTGACCCGTTTGACGTCATCGCCCTTGCCGGGCTCCAGCTTCATCAGGATCACCACAAACGCGCCGACCGCCAGGCCGATAGCCATCCACAGCCAGCCCGGGATTGGTTTCTTCGCCGGTGCCTGATAGCGGCTGGCGCCGCGCTTGGGTGCAGGTTTTTTCTTGGCAGCCAACTTACATACGCTCCAGGGTTTCCAGGCCTAACAGTTCCAGGCCTTGCTTGAGGGTCCGTCCAGCCAGTGCGGCGAGGCGCAGGCGACTTTGCTTTTGGGCTTCATCGTCGGCAGTGAGGATCGGGCAGTTCTCGTAGAAGCTGGAGAACAGGCCGGCAACTTCGTACAAATACGTGCAGAGGATATGCGGCGTGCCTTTTTCGCCGACGCTGTTCAGCACTTCGCCGAATTGCGCCAGTTTGGCCGCCAGGTCCTGTTCGTGCGGGGCATCCAGCACGATCTGGCCTTCAACCTGGCTGAAGTCCTTGCCCAGCTTGCGGAACACACCGGCCACACGGGTGTAGGCGTACAGCAGGTACGGCGCGGTGTTGCCTTCGAAGTTGAGCATCAGTTCGAAGTTGAAGCTGTAGTCGCTGGTGCGGTGCTTGGACAGGTCGGCGTACTTCACTGCGCCAATGCCCACTACGCGGGCGATGTTGCGCAGGTCGGCCTCGGCCAGCTCCGGGTTCTTTTCCTTCACCAGGCTGTAGGCACGTTCCTGGGCTTCGTTGAGTAGGTCGATCAGTTTCACGGTGCCGCCGTCGCGGGTCTTGAACGGGCGGCCATCCGCGCCGTTCATGGTGCCAAAACCCATGTGTTCCATGTGCATCGGGTGGGTGACGAAACCTGCGCGGCGCGCCACTTCGAACACCTGCTGGAAGTGCAGGGCCTGGCGCTGGTCGACAAAGTACAGCGCGCGGTCGGCTTTGAGCACGCCGCTGCGGTAGCGCACGGCTGCCAGGTCGGTGGTGGCGTAGAGGTAGCCGCCATCGGCCTTGACGATGATCACCGGCAGCGGCTCGCCGTCGGCGGTCTTGAATTCTTCGAGGAACACGCACTGCGCGCCGTTGCTCTCAACCAACAGGCCTGCGGCCTTGAGGTCGTTGACCACGTTGATCAGGTCGTCGTTGTAGGCGCTTTCGCCCATTACGTCGGCCATGGTCAGCTTCACGTTGAGCAGCTCGTAGATTTCCTGGCAGTGCGACAGCGAGATATCCCGGAAACGCGACCACAGTGCCAGGCATTCAGGGTCGCCGGCTTGCAGCTTGACCACCAGGCCACGGGCGCGGTCGGCAAACTCTTCGGATTCGTCGAAGCGCTTTTTGGCGGCGCGGTAGAAGTTTTCCAGGTCGGCCAGCTCGTTGCTGGTGATCGGGTTTTCCTGCAGATACGCCATCAGCATGCCGAACTGGGTGCCCCAGTCGCCCACGTGGTTCTGACGGATCACGGTGTCGCCGAGAAACTCCAGCACCCGCGCCACGCCATCGCCAATGATGGTCGAGCGCAGGTGGCCCACGTGCATCTCTTTGGCCAGGTTGGGCGCCGACAGGTCAATTGCCACACGCTCCACGGGGCCAGCCTTGCGCACGCCGATCCTGGCGTCGGCCAGGGCCGCGTCCAGGCGCGAAGCCAGGGCCTGGGTGTTCTGGAAGAAGTTGATAAAGCCCGGGCCGGCGATTTCGGCCTTGGTCACACTCTCGTCGGCCGGCAGCGCAGCGATGATTTTCTCCGCCAGGTCGCGCGGTTTCATGCCCGCAGGCTTGGACAGCATCATCGCGATGTTGCTGGCGAAGTCGCCGTGGGTCTTGTCGCGGGTGTTTTCCACCTGGATCGCCGGCGACAGGCCTTCAGGCAACACACCTTCGTTGACGAGTTGGGTGAGGGCTTGTTGGATCAGCTGGCGAATGGTGTCTTTCATGGTGTTCTCTTTCGACCGCAAGCGGCGGCGCGCGATGCGCAGGTGGAAAAACTGGGCATTATCCGTGGCGAGGGCGGGCTTGCCAACCGTTCAGACAGGTTGGTAGACCTGCGGGCCTCATCGCGGGCAAGCCCGCTCCCACATTTTAATGGGTGAATACTTCTACATGTGTGGGTTGGCTTGCTATCAATACAGGTCCACTGGATCCACATCCAACGACCATCGCACTTGGCGGCCGCTGGGCATTTGCTCCAGAGCAAGCATCCAGCTACTTAACAGCCGATGCAGCGGTGCACGCGACGTTGCCTGCAAGAGTAGCTGAGCGCGATACCGCCCGGCGCGGCGCTCCATCGGTGCGGGCACCGGGCCGAGCAATTCGATGCCGGTCAGACCCAGTTCGCCGAGCAAACGTTCGGCGACGCTGCAAGCCTCGTCGAGAAAACTTTCGGCCTGCCCTGGCTTGTGCGCTTCGGCGCGCAACAGCGCCAGGTGGGCAAACGGCGGCAGGCCGGCGGAGCGGCGTTCGCTCAGGGCCTGTTCGGCGAAAGCGAAGTAGCCTTGTTCTGTCAGTTGAATCAGCAGCGGATGGTCGGCCAGGTGCGTCTGGATAATCACTCTGCCCGGTTCTTCGGCCCGCCCGGCACGGCCTGCCACCTGCACGATCAACTGCGCCATACGTTCACTGGCGCGGAAGTCGCCGGAGAACAAACCACCGTCGGCATCCAGGATCGACACCAGCGTTACCCGTGGGAAGTGGTGCCCTTTGGCGAGCATCTGCGTGCCGATCAAGATGCACGGCTGGCCTTTCTGAATGGTCGCGAACAGCTGGTTCATCGCGTCTTTGCGTGAGGTGCTGTCGCGGTCGACGCGCAGCACCGGGTAATCCGGGAATAGAATGCCCAGGCGTTCCTCGGCGCGTTCGGTGCCCGCACCCACAGGGCGCAAATCCACTTTGCCGCATTGTGGACAGTGGCGCGGTACGCGCTCCACATGGCCGCAGTGGTGGCAGCGCAGTTCGCCGTGGCGCTGGTGTACGGTCATGCGCGCATCGCAGCGTTCGCACTCGGACATCCAGCCGCAGTCATGGCATAGCAGTGTCGGTGCAAAGCCTCGGCGGTTGAGAAATACCAGCACTTGCTGGCCGGCGGCGAGGGTTTGGCCGATGGCTTGCTGCATCGGCCCGGAAATCCCGCTGTCCAGCGGGCGACTTTTTACATCCAGGCGCAGAAAGCGTGGTTGCTTGGCGCCGCCTGCGCGCTCGTTGAGGCGCAGCAGGCCATAACGGCCGGTGTAGGCGTTGTGCAAACTCTCCAGCGAAGGCGTGGCCGAACCCAGCACAATCGGGATGTCTTCCTGGCGCGCGCGCACCAGCGCCAAGTCGCGGGCGTGGTAGCGCAGGCCTTCCTGCTGTTTATAAGAGCCGTCGTGCTCCTCGTCGATGATGATCAGCCCGGGATTTTTCATCGGCGTGAACAGTGCCGAGCGGGTGCCGATAATAATGTCGGCCTCGCCGTCCCGTGCCGCCAGCCAGGCTTCCAGGCGCTCGCGGTCGTTGACCGCCGAATGCACCAGCGCGATGCGGGCGTTGAAGCGCTGTTCGAAGCGCGCCAGTGTTTGCGGGCCGAGGTTGATTTCCGGGATCAGCACCAGCGCCTGTTTGCCGGCCTGCAGGGTTTCGCGGATGAGCTGCAAATACACTTCGGTCTTGCCGCTGCCGGTGACGCCGGCCAACAGGAAGGCATGGAAACTGTCGAAACCGGTGCGAATGGCCTCATAGGCGGCGCGTTGCTCGGGGTTCAGCGGTAATTCTGGCTGGGCCAGCCAATGGTCGTGGCGCGGGTCTGGCGCGTGTTTGCGGATTTCCACCTGCACCAAGCCCTTTGCCAGCAGCAGGTCGAGGCTGTCTTTGCTTAGCATCAACTTGCTTAACAGCTGGTGGGCCACGCCGTGGGGGTGTTGGGCCAGGGTTGCGAGGGCTTCACGCTGGCGTGGGGCGCGGGCGATGCGCGGGTCATCCAGGCGCGCGCCGGGCACCATCGACCAGAAACGCTCCTGGCGTGCTTCAGCCAGTTCGCCCTGGCGCAGCAGCACCGGCAGCGCCCAGCTCAAGGTATCGCCGAGGCTGTGCTGGTAATACTGGGCGGTCCACAGGCACAGCTTGAACAGCGCGGGCGGCAGTGGCGGCGTGGCGTCGAGGACGGCCAGGGCCGGCTTGAGCTTTTCGGCGGGGACTTCACTGTGGTCGGCCACTTCGATCAGGATGCCGATCATCTCGCGACGGCCAAACGGCACGCGCACACGCATGCCCGGCTGCAACTGCGCCCGCAACACACCGGCCGGGGCCCGGTAGTCAAACAGGCGGCGCAGGGGCGAGGGCAGGGCTAGGCGCAAAATGGCGTCGGGCACGCGGGGAGTCTCATATAAAGGCAGGCGGTGGCGCAGGGGCGGGAGCCTAGCAGACAGGGGCAGCCTTGGGTATGCCGGGGTTTTTCTGATGAAAGGGGCTTTTATGTGGGTAAACCACGGGAGGCGCCGCTTGCGCGTTTAAAAAGGTCTGGTAGAATGCGCGGCCTAATTACGTGCGGTATTCGACAATAGTGTCGAGTGGCGGCACGCTAGCCCGAGGAAGTCACCATGAAAGCCGATATCCATCCAGCGTACGAAACCATCGAAGTAACCTGCAGCTGCGGCAACAAGTTCGAAACGCGTTCGAACCTGTGCAAGCCACTGGGTACTGACGTATGCAACGAGTGCCACCCGTTCTACACCGGTAAGCAGAAAACTCTGGACACCGGCGGCCGTGTACAGCGCTTCGCAGATCGCTTTGGTGCTTTCGGCAAGAAGCCTGCTGCTACTCCAGCAGAGTAAGGCTCAAAAGCCTTCCAGGCTTTTGTCAGCTGTTGAAAAAGGCGCCCCTTGTGGGCGCCTTTTTTGTACCTGCGATTTCACCGCGCTGCACTCAAAGCAATTTTAATAAAAAAATTGTAGACATTTTTTATCTCGATTGTGAACAGTTAAGCCCTTGTATCCCGTGGCTCTTGGCCAAAAGTCGTAGTGCGCGGCCCTTGACGGGAGTGACTGGCCAGTCTTGTGGGGACTTTCTCACACGCGTATCCTCGGCGGTCCGTCGACCAACAGTAAAAGCGGAATGCCGATATGTCTGATTTGAAAACTGCCGCTCTCGAATATCATGCCCATCCTCGTCCAGGAAAGCTGAGTGTAGAGCTCACCAAAGCCACTGCCACCGCCCGCGACCTGTCGCTGGCCTACAGCCCTGGCGTTGCCGAGCCCGTACGTGAAATCGCCCGCGACCCTGAACTGGCATACAAGTACACCGGCAAAGGCAACCTGGTTGCAGTGATTTCCGATGGCACCGCGATTCTCGGCCTGGGCAACCTCGGCCCATTGGCTTCCAAGCCAGTCATGGAAGGTAAAGGCGTGCTGTTCAAGCGCTTTGCCGGCATTGACGTTTTCGACATCGAAGTCGACTCCGAAAGCCCGCAAGCTTTCATCGACACCGTAAAGCGCATTTCCATCACCTTCGGTGGCATCAACCTGGAAGACATCAAGGCACCTGAGTGCTTCGAGATCGAAAAGGCCCTGATCGAACAGTGCGACATCCCGGTATTCCACGATGACCAGCACGGCACCGCAATCGTTACTGCGGCCGGCATGATCAACGCCCTGGAAATCGCCGGCAAAACCCTGGCTGACGCACAGATCGTCTGCCTGGGCGCTGGCGCTGCGGCCATCTCCTGCATGAAGTTGCTGGTGAGCATGGGCGCCCGGCTTGAAAACATCTTCATGGTCGACAGCAAGGGCGTTGTGCAGTCCGAGCGTACCGACCTGAACCAGTACAAGGCGATGTTTGCCCACGCTACCGACAAGCGCACCCTGGCTGACGCCCTCGACGGTGCCGACGTGTTCGTTGGCCTGTCCGGCCCGAACCTGCTGAGCGCCGAAGGCCTCAAGTCCATGGCGGCCAACCCGATCGTGTTCGCCTGCTCCAACCCGGACCCAGAGATCTCGCCTGAGCTGGCCCACGCCACTCGCAGCGACGTGATCATGGCCACCGGCCGCTCGGACTACCCGAACCAGGTCAACAACGTACTGGGCTTCCCGTTCATCTTCCGTGGCGCCCTGGACGTTCGCGCCAAGCGCATCAACGAAGAGATGAAAGTGGCTGCCGCCAACGCCCTGCGCGAACTGGCCAAGCTGCCGGTACCTCAGGACGTCTGCGATGCCTACGGTGGTGCCCCACTGGCATTCGGTCGTGAGTACATCATCCCGAAACCAATGGATAAACGCCTGATCACCCTGATCTCCGATGCCGTGGCCAAAGCCGCGATCGAGACCGGTGTGGCTACCCTGCCGTATCCGAAGCACTACCCGCTGCAAAGCGTGGATGACGTGTTCAACGGCTAAGCCGTTGTAGCGCACCAACAAAAAGCCCCGGCTCTTGCGAGTCGGGGCTTTTTTAATGCTTGCGATTGGCTTGAGCCTTGTGGAGATCCAAATGTGGGAGCGGCGGTGCGACGATTCGACTTGCTCGCTCCCACATTGGATCTGCGCTTACCCGCAGATCGGGTTAGAACAAATCGATCGGCGCCGCTTCATCCGCCGGCAGCGGGCTGCCCGGTGCAACGCCGTTGCCCAGCTCGTTGACCGACGGCGGAGTGTCTTCGCTTTTGAACAGCTCGAAGTACGCATTAGGCGTGCTGGGCGATGCCGCACGTCCGCTCACCGGGTCGATGCGCAGGCTGAGGATGCCTTCCGGCTCAGCCTGGGTGTGCAGCGGTTTGTCTTTCAAGGCTGCGCCCATATAGCTCATCCAGATCGGCAGTGCGACGGTGCCGCCAAACTCGCGACGGCCCAGGCTTTCCGGTTGGTCGTAGCCGGTCCATACGGTGGTCACGTAGTCGGCGTTGTAGCCGGAGAACCAGGCGTCCTTGGATTCGTTGGTGGTACCGGTCTTGCCGGCGATATCCGCACGGCCCAAGGCCAGTGCGCGACGCCCGGTGCCTTTCTTGATTACGTCTTCCAGGATGCTGTTGAGGATGTAGGTGGTACGGCCATCCACCACGCGCTCGGCCACAGCTGGCGCCTGTGGCTGGGTGGGCACGGCAGCATTGGTGGCCGGTGCTGCGCCTGGCGTCGGCTCAATGGTGATGCCGCCGTTGGTCGGCGCTGCGATGCCATCGGGTGCAGCCACACCGTTGACCACATCACCCGGCACGCGTGGCGGGTTGGCGGTGAACAGCGTGTCGCCATTGCGGCTCTCGATCTTGTCGATCAAGTACGGCGTGATCTTGTAACCGCCGTTGGCAAAGGTGCTCCAGCCGGTGGCGATTTCCATCGGCGTGAGGGTCGCGGTGCCCAGCGCCAGGGACAGGTTCGGTGGCAGATCCGACTTGGCGAAACCGAAGCGCGTCATGTAGTCGATGGTCTTGCCCACGCCCATCGCCTGCAGCAGGCGGATCGATACCAGGTTACGCGACTTGTACAGCGCCTCGCGGATGCGGATCGGGCCGAGGAAGGTGTTGGTGTCGTTCTTCGGACGCCAAACCTTGTCCAGGTATTCGTCGACAAACACGATCGGCGCGTCGTTGACCAGGCTGGCGGCGGTGTAGCCGTTGTCCAGTGCAGCGCTGTAGACGAACGGTTTGAAGCTCGAGCCCGGCTGGCGCTTGGCCTGGGTGGCGCGGTTGTAGTTGCTCTGCTCGAAGGCGAAGCCGCCGACCAGGGCGCGGATCGCACCGTTCTGCGGGTCCAATGACACCAGAGCGCCCTGGGCCACAGGCACCTGGCTGAATTTCAGGCTGTCGTCTTTCTGGCGTTGCACGCGGATCAAGTCACCCACCTGCGCCACGTCCGACGGCTGCTTGGGCATCGGGCCCATGCTGTTGGTGTTCAGGAACGGGCGTGCCCACTTCATGCTGTCCCACGACACATGGCCTTCGCCGCTGCGGGTGAGCACTTGCACGCCATCCTTCTTCACCTGGGTGACGATGGCGGGTTCCAGGCCGCTGATCGGTCGCTGTTTACCCAACTCGGTGGTCCAGGCGCTCAGGGTTTTGCCTGGCAGGCGCGATTCGGGGCCACGGTAGCCATGGCGCTGGTCGTAGGTCACCAAGCCGTCGCGTACCGAGTTGTTGGCAATTTCCTGCAGGTTGCTCGGAATGGTGGTGGTCACGCGGAAGCCTTCGGTGTAGGCCTCGCTGCCATAACGGCCGACCATCTCGGCACGTGCCATTTCAGCGATATACGGCGCATTCACTTCCGGCGTCGGCACGTGGTAGCTGGCGTTCAGCGGTTCGGCCACGGCGCTTTCATAAGCGGCCTGGTCGATTTTGCCCAACTTGTACATGCGCCCCAGGATCCAGTCGCGACGCTCCTTGCTGCGCGCCGGGTTGGCCAGTGGGTTGAAACGCGACGGCGCCTTGGGCAGGCCGGCGATCATTGCCATCTGCGCCAGGCTGGCGTCACGAATCGACTTGCCGTAGTACACCTGCGAAGCGGCCTCGATCCCGTAGGCGCGGTTGCCCAGGTAGATCTTGTTGACGTACAGCTCAAGGATCTCGTCCTTGGTCAGCTGGCGTTCGATCTGCAGCGCCAACAGAATCTCGGTGGCCTTGCGCGAAAAACTGCGTTCGCTGGTGAGGAAGAAGTTCTTCGCCACCTGCATGGTGATGGTGCTGCCACCGGATTGAATGTGTCCGCTTTTTACCAACTGGGTGGCTGCGCGCACCAGGCTGCTTGGGTCGACGCCGTAGTGGTTGGCGAAATTATCGTCTTCAGCCGAGAGCAGGGCGTTGATGAAATTGGGTGGAATGTCGGCGAAACGGATCGGTGTGCGGCGCATTTCGCCGAACTCCGCGATCAGTTTTTCATCGCTGCTGTAGACCCGCAAAGGAATCTGCAACTGGATACTTCTGAGTGCCTCTACTGAGGGCAAACCCGGACTAAGGTAGAGGTAGGCCCCGCTGAGTACGAGCAGCAGCCCGCAGACGATCGCGACAATGGAGTACCCGAAAAACTTCAGCAGACGAATCAAGGCTTTTGGATTTCCAGAGAAAAGAATGAGTTACGCGTCGGGGCATGCATGGCAAACGATGGATCGACCCGAGCAGCAGGAAAAAGCGGGAAAAAACGCTGGGCATTAAAGCATTTTCGGCCTGGGGCGTCATTCGTGGCGGCCAAACAAGTCGACCGAATGCACGATTCCCAGCCGCAATCAGGCGGTATGACAGGCAAAGTTTTAGGGAGTTTTATGAGAAAGGGATTTTTCAGGCACAAAGCCGACACCCTGCTGGGCGTCGACATCAATGACACCGGTATCAAGCTGATTGAATTGGACCACACTGCCGGCGCCTACAGCGTCAAGGCATACGTCACGCAGGGGCTGCCCGCCAATGCGGTCGTCGATGGCACGTTGTTGGACCTTGAAGGGGTGGGGCAGGCGCTGCAGCAGGCATTGTCCCGGTTGCACACGTCTGCTCGACAGGCAGCGGTGGCGGTGTCGGGCCCATCGGTCATCACGCGGGTGATCGACCTGGAGGCGGGGCTCAGCGATGAAGAGATGGCCTGGATGATTCAGATGGAAGCCGACCAGTACATTCCTTACCCACTGGATGACGTCGCCATCGACTTTCAGGTGCGCGGCCCTTCGCCTCAAGACTCGGCGCGGGTCGAAGTGGTGCTGGCTGCATGCCTGAAGGAACAGGTTGAGGCCCGCGCAGCGGTTTTGGCCCTGGCCGGGCTGGTTGCGCGGGTGGTGGACGTCGAAGGGTTTGCATTGGAGCGCGCTTGCCGTCAGGATTTCGCCAGCTT
Source organism: Pseudomonas onubensis (assembly GCF_965653655.1). Taxonomy (NCBI): domain Bacteria; kingdom Pseudomonadati; phylum Pseudomonadota; class Gammaproteobacteria; order Pseudomonadales; family Pseudomonadaceae; genus Pseudomonas; species Pseudomonas onubensis. The sequence continues at coordinate 48,981 of NZ_CBFHAZ010000027.1, forward strand.
CATGCCGGGCCATCGAGTCGATGGCGCACAATGGGCCGTGGATGCCCACGGGATGGGAATTGCTTGCGGGCTGGCCCTGAGGAGTTTCGCTGGATGACACGAATCAATCTTTTGCCTTGGCGCCAGGCGCAGGCAGAGCGGCGGCGTAAATACTTCCTGGTGTTCCTGCTGGCGTTCGCCGCAGCAGCACTCGCAGCGGTGTGGCTGGCGGATCAGGTCATCGATCAGGCGATCGACCGGCAAGTGACGCGCAACAGCCACCTGAACAAAGACGTCGCCATTCAGGATTCGCGGCTCAAGACCATCGACGACTTGCAGGAGCAGAGCCAGCAATTGGCCGCACGTATGAAAGTCGTGCAGGACCTGCACGAATCCCGCTCGGCCAGCGCACAGCTATTGGATCAACTCGCCCGTGCGGTGCCCGATGGCGTGCACCTGCATGAGGTGGTTGCCAAGGGCAATACGGTGAGTGTCAGCGGCAGTGCCGAATCCAGCCAGGATATCGCTCAACTGATGCGCCGCCTGGAGGCTTCTGAGGGCGCGCATGCCACTCGATTGCAGCATGTACGTGCGCAGGGCCAAGGCGGCGGCAACGAATTCCAATTGATGGTGCGCCAAGGGGAATCCACCGAGGCCCAGCCTTGAGCCTGCCCAGGCTCGACTTTTCCACGCTCACTCACAACGCTGCTAAATGGCCCTTGCCGGGCAAGGTTCTGCTCGGCTGCGCGCTGGCGGGGCTGGTGTGGGTGGTGGGCGATGGATGGCTGCTGGCCCCGGCACGTGAGCAACTGAATGCGCTGCAAGCGCAGACGCTGGCTTTGCAGGAGCAACTTACGCAAAGGGCCGGATTGGCAGCCGATCTTGAGGCGCGTGCTCATCAGGCCCGCCTGACGCAGGCGCAGGTTGCCGGGCTTTTACGGCAGTTGCCGAGCGAATCGGACATGCCGGGCTTGCTCGAAGACATGGCGCGGCTGGCGGCAGCCAACGGCTTGGTGGTCGAAGGTGTCACGGTGTTGAACGAACAGCCGCAGCCGTTCTACATCGAGGAGCCGGTACAGGTCGGTGTGTTTGGCGCCTACCACGACCTGGCGAGCTTCGTGAGTGCCTTGGGCGGTTTACCGCGGATCGTCACGGTGCAGGATGTGGTGCTTCGCTCTGATGGAGCGTTATTGCGCCTTGATTTGCTGGCCAAGACTTATCGTGGCCTGGGCGCATCTGGCCAACCTGACCCCGCAGCCGAGCAGGGCGGGCGCTTTGTCTACGCTGCGGCAACCTTGCGTGATCCGTTCCAGCCGCCCACCGCGCAGATCGATCACCGGCCCGGCCGGCCCGCGCTTGCGCCGGACCTGGCACGCAAGCGGGGTCTGTTGGAAAGCCTGGCTGTCGATCAGTTTGAAATGGTGGGCACGCTTTCAATCAATACATTGCCCGGTAGCCCGCAGACCTTCGCCTTGCTGCGCGCACCTTCTGGCGTGTACCGGCTGGCGGTCGGCGACTACCTGGGGCGTAACCATGGCCGGGTCACGGCCATTTTCCCCAGCCACATCGAACTGGCCGAGCTATTCCCGGATGAACAAGGCGCATGGCTCGCGCGTTCTCGAACCCTGGTGTTAAACGTCAACTCATAACGGAATCAAACAATGAAAAGGACTTTCTCGTCCTTCGGTGTGGCGCTATGGATAGCGTTCACGGCACCGATGGCATTCGCTGTGCCCAATCGCGTCGATCTGATCCAGCTGCCGCCTCCCGGCAGCATGGTTCCGAGTGGCGCCTACAGCGGCGACAAGCTCACCCTCAACTTCCAGAACATCGATTTGCGCGCCGTCTTGCAGCAGATAGCGGATGTGGCCGGGCTTAATCTGGTGGCCAGTGACGAGGTGCAAGGCTCGATCACGTTGCGGCTCAAGGACGTGCCCTGGGACCAGGCACTGGATCTGGTGCTGCAAACCAAGGGCTTGGACAAACGGGTGAAGGCTGGTGTTTTGCTGGTGGCGCCCGCCGAAGAGCTGGCCGCCCGCGAACTGCTGGCCCTGGAGTCGCTCAAGCAAATGGAGGAATTGGCGCCCTTGCGTCGCGAGTTGCTGCAGGTCAATTACGCCAAGGCGGCGGACCTGGCCAAGCTGTTTCAGTCAGTGACCGGCGTTGACGGCTTTACCGATGAGCGCGGCTCGGTGGCGGTGGATGATCGCACCAACAACATCATCGCCTACCAGACCCGCGAGCGAATTGACGAGCTGCGGCGGATCGTGACGCAGCTGGATGTGCCGGTACGCCAAGTCATGATCGAAGCGCGGATCGTCGAAGCCAATGTCGATTACGACAAAAGCCTGGGCGTGCGCTGGGGCGGGCGGCTCAATCGCGGCAACTGGGGCGCGGGCGGTATCGGCAAGCCGTTGGCCGAAGGTGCGGAGCCACCGGCGAATCCGCCCAGCTCGCCGTTTGTCGACATGGGCTCGCTGACCGGTACGGCTGGCCTGGGCATCGCTTTTATTACCGACAACCTGCTGCTGGACCTGGAGCTGACGGCCATGGAAAAAACCGGCAATGGCGAAATTGTCTCGCAGCCCAAGGTGGTCACGTCCGACAAGGAAACCGCGCGCATCCTCAAGGGCACCGAGATTCCTTACCAGGAATCCAGCTCGCGTGGCGCCACCTCGGTGTCGTTCAAGGAGGCCTCGCTGTCGCTGGAGGTGACCCCGCAAATCACCCCGGATGGCTGGGTGATCATGGAGGTCAAGGTCACCAAGGACGAGCCGGACTACCTGAACAAGCTCAACGATGTACCGCCGATCAAGAAAAACGAGGTGAACGCCAAGGTGCGGGTCAAGGATGGCGAGACCATCGTCATTGGCGGGGTTTTCTCCAATACCCAAAGCAAAGTGGTAGATAAAGTGCCATTTTTGGGCGATGTGCCGTATCTTGGCCGCCTTTTCCGGCGCGATGTGCTGGCGGAGAAAAAATCCGAGCTGCTGGTATTCCTGACTCCGCGTATTATGAATAACCAGGCGATTGCTGTGAGTCGTTGATTCTGTGCGAAATTTGATTCTTGTAGGACCGATGGGGGCTGGAAAAAGCACCATCGGCCGTTTGCTGGCCAAAGAGCTGCGCCTGCCGTTCAAAGATTCCGACAAGGAAATTGAATTGCGCACGGGTGCCAATATCCCATGGATCTTCGATAAGGAAGGCGAACTGGGCTTTCGCGACCGCGAGCAGGCGATGATTGCCGAGCTGTGCGGCTGCGATGGCGTGGTATTGGCCACCGGCGGCGGTGCAGTGATGCGCGATGAGAACCGCCGGGCGCTGCATGCCGGGGGGCGCGTGGTGTATCTGCATGCGTCGGTCGAGCAGCAGGTGGGCCGTACCGCGCGCGACCGCAACCGCCCATTGCTGCGCACAGCGGACCCGGCAAAAACCTTGCGGGACCTGCTGACGCTGCGCGATCCGCTGTATCGGGAAATCGCCGATCTGGTGGTCGAAACCGATGAGCGGCCGCCTCGAATGGTGGTTCTCGACATTCTTGAGCGTTTGCAGCAGTTGCCACCCCGTTAAAGCCAGGCCCGAAATGCGCTATTCTCGGCGGCGTGCCATCACCCTTCGGGGTATGGCGCAGAGCCATCAGGCGACGAAAATCCGAGCGTTGCCGATCGTACATATTTCTTCACGCGGGGACACATGCAGACACTTAAGGTCGATCTAGGCGAGCGCAGCTACCCAATCCATATTGGCGAAGGTTTGTTGGACCTGCCCGAGTTGCTCGCACCGCACATTGCCGGTCGGCAAGTGGCGATCATCTCCAATGAAACGGTCGCGCCGCTGTATCTTCGGCGTTTGCGTAACAGCTTGAGCGGATACTCTGTGATCTCTGTAGTGTTGCCCGATGGAGAGATCTTCAAGGATTGGGAAACGCTACAACTGATCTTCGATGACCTGCTGACCCATCGCCATGATCGTCGGACCACCTTGATCGCCTTGGGTGGCGGTGTAATCGGTGATATGACCGGTTTCGCGGCGGCTTGCTACCAACGCGGTGTCAACTTTATCCAGGTACCGACCACCTTGCTGTCCCAGGTCGATTCGTCGGTGGGCGGCAAGACCGGCATCAACCACCCGCTGGGCAAGAACATGGTAGGCGCGTTCTATCAGCCGCAAGCCGTGCTGATCGACACCGCGACCCTTAACACCCTGCCGCCGCGTGAACTGTCGGCCGGTCTGGCGGAAGTCATCAAGTACGGGCTGATCTGCGACGAGCCGTTCCTCACCTGGCTCGAAGAACACATGGACGCCCTGCGTGCCCTGGACCAGGTTGCACTCACCGAAGCGATTTCCCGCTCCTGCGCCGCCAAGGCGCTGGTGGTGAACGCCGACGAGCGAGAGTCCGGAGTGCGCGCCACCCTGAACCTGGGCCACACCTTCGGCCATGCGATCGAAACGCACATGGGCTATGGTGTGTGGTTGCACGGGGAAGCCGTAGCGGCTGGCACGGTAATGGCACTGGAAATGTCGCAACGCCTGGGCTGGATCAGCGCCCAGGAGCGTGATCGCGGCATCCAGCTGTTCCAGCGCGCCGGCTTGCCGGTTATTCCGCCGGAGGAGATGACCGAGGCGGATTTCCTCGAACACATGGCAATCGACAAGAAAGTGATCGACGGTCGCCTGCGACTGGTGCTCCTGCGCCATATGGGCGAAGCGGTAGTGACCGACGATTATCCGAAAGAGATTTTACAGGCCACGCTGGGAGCGGATTACCGCGCCCTGGCCCAGCTTAAAGGTTAATAAGATCCCGATGACTAGTTTGCATGCCGACGAGGCGTTCCTCGGCCACTACCAGTTAAGCCACGACCCATTTGCTCCACGGGTGCCTGGCTTCAAATTCTTCCCTGCCCAGCGCAAGCCGGTGCTCGGTCAGTTGCACCACCTGGCGCGCTACAGCCAACTGCTGCTGGTAGTGACCGGCCCGTTGGGCAGCGGCAAGACCCTGCTGCGCCAGGCGCTGGTTGCCAGTACCAACAAGCAATCGGTACAGAGCGTGGTGGTGTCGGCCCGTGGCGCCGGCGATGCAGCCGGCGTACTGCGCCAGGTGGCCCAGGCGCTGGACGTTGCCAATGCCGAGCCGAACGCGATCCTCAAGCAGGTTGTGCAGTTGGGCCTGACCGGCCAGGAAGTCTACTTGCTGGTGGACGACGCCGAGCAGCTTGACGAATCCGCCCTGGAAGCGCTGCTGGCGCTGGCGGCGGGCACACCGGAAGGGCGCCCGCACGTATTCCTGTTTGGTGAGTCGTCGTTGATTGCCGATCTGGAGCAGATCAGCGGCGAGCAGGAGCTGTTTCACGTTATCGAACTGCAGCCCTATGAAGAGGAAGAAACCCGCGAATACCTGGCTCAACGCCTCGAAGGCGCCGGTGCCGGTATCGAACTTTTCACGGCAAATCAGATCTCTGATATTCACGAAAGCGCAGGCGGCTGGCCTGGCACCATCAACCAGGTTGCCCGCGATGCCTTGATCGAAGCCATGATTGCCAGCCGCTCTGCGGTTAAGCGTCCAAAGATGGGGTTTACTATGCCTAAGAAGCACGTATTGGCGATTTCTGCCGTTGTCGTGGTCGCTGTCGCCGCTGCCTGGTTGATCCCGGGTCGCAGCAAGGCACCCGCCACCGCCGGCGCGCCAACCGAACAGGCGCAGTTGCCACTGGGCAAACCCACGCCAAATGTCGAATTCGCCAACTCCGGCCAACCGACCAACCTGCCGATGGTCGGCCAGCCGGTCATGCGCGGCCCGCTCGCTGAAGCCGCCGGTGGTATCTCTGAAGGTGACGACGGTGTGCCGGTCGAGGGCTCCAGCGCCACGCCACCGACCGTGACCACCACCGCGCCGCCTGCCGGCGTTCCCGCTGGCCCGGCAGCCGCTCCAGTTGCCAAGCCGACGCCGGCTCCGACCGTCGCCACTGCCAAGCCTGCTCCAGTTGCCAAGCCGGTCGCGCCTGCGCCAGTGGCCAAGCCGGCACCGGCCGCCAAGCCTGCTGAAAAACCTGCCGCTGTTGCCAAGGCTGCTGCGCCTGCCGCCGCCGGCAGCAGCTGGTACACCAGCCAGCCAACGGGTAATTTTGTGGTGCAGATCCTGGGCACCAGCTCCGAAGCCAACGCTCAGGCGTTCGTGAAAGAGCAGGGCGGCCAGTACCGTTATTTCAAGAAAGTGCTCAACGGCAAGCCTCTCTACGTGATCACCTACGGCAGCTTCCCAAGCCGTGCCGCAGCTGATTCTGCGATCAAAACCTTGCCAGCGAAGGTTCAGGCTGGTAAACCTTGGCCTCGCACTGTTGCCAGCGTTCAACAAGAACTCGCAACAGCTCGCTGAAGGTTCGGCGGCCTTACCCAGGCCGCTCTCTCAGCACCTCAAAAAAAACAACACAGCGTGCAGCCCTGAAGGCCGCGCGCTTTGTGGTGTCTGCGTCACGTAGCTTTTGAGTCGTAGCGGTCAGAATTAAAAAAGTTTTGACTAGCACAGCATATCGCTTTAAACCTTTCATAAATGCGACATAGATTTGCGACATTTCGTCGCTAAATTTGTGAGCGTTCGTGTCGGTGTGTACAATGACCTCCCTTTTGCCCCCGCTAAGCCGGCGTACGTTCGGCGTGGAAGGTAACCGGTTGAATTGAAAAGAAATTTGCCTCGATATAAGAGGCAGCCTGGTGAGAAAGTGTCTATGAAAGCAGGTCTGTACCAACCCGATGAATTCAAGGATAACTGCGGTTTCGGCCTGATAGCCCACATGCAGGGCGAGCCCAGTCATACCCTTTTGCAAACGGCCATCGAGGCCCTGACCTGCATGACCCACCGCGGTGGGATCAACGCCGACGGCAAGACCGGTGACGGTTGCGGCTTGCTGATTCAAAAGCCCGACCAGTTCCTGCGCGCTGTCGCAAAAGAACAATTTGCGGTCGACCTGCCCAAGCAGTACGCCGTGGGCATGGTGTTTTTCAACCAGGACCCGGTTAAAGCCCAAGCTGCTCGCGAGAACATGAACCGCGAAATCGTCGCCGCCGGCCTGCAACTGGTTGGCTGGCGCAAAGTGCCGATCGACACCAGCGTGCTCGGCCGCCTGGCCCTGGAGCGCCTGCCGCAGATCGAGCAAGTGTTCATCGCAGGCGATGGCCTCAGCGATCAGGACATGGCGATCAAGCTGTTCACCTCGCGTCGTCGTTCGTCGGTCTCCAACGCCGCGGACACCGACCACTACATCTGCAGCTTTTCGCACAAGACCATCATTTATAAAGGCCTGATGATGCCGGCGGATCTGACCGCCTTTTATCCGGACCTGAGCGATGAGCGCCTGCAAACCGCGATCTGCGTGTTCCACCAGCGCTTTTCCACCAACACCCTGCCGAAATGGCCGCTGGCGCAGCCATTCCGCTTCCTCGCCCACAACGGCGAGATCAACACCATCACCGGCAACCGCAACTGGGCCGTGGCCCGTCGCACCAAGTTCGCCAACGATTTGATGGACCTCGAAGAGCTCGGCCCGCTGGTCAACCGCGTGGGTTCCGACTCCTCCAGCATGGACAACATGCTCGAACTGATGGTCACCGGCGGTATCGACCTGTTCCGTGGCGTGCGCATGATCATTCCGCCTGCGTGGCAGAACGTCGAGACCATGGACCCGGACCTGCGTGCATTCTACGAGTACAACTCGATGCACATGGAACCGTGGGACGGCCCGGCCGGCGTGGTCATGACCGACGGCCGCTATGCGGTGTGCCTGCTCGACCGTAACGGTCTGCGCCCGGCGCGTTGGGTCACCACCACCAACGGCTTCATTACCCTGGCGTCGGAAATCGGCGTGTGGGACTACAAGCCTGAAGATGTCATCGCCAAAGGCCGTGTAGGCCCAGGCCAGATCCTGGCCGTGGACACCGAAACCGGGCAGATCCTCGACACCGACGCCATCGACAACCGCTTGAAGTCGCGTCACCCGTACAAGCAATGGCTGCGCAAGAACGCCCTGCGCATCCAGGCGACCATGGAAGACAACGACCACGGTTCGGCTTTTTACGACGTCGACCAGCTCAAGCAGTACATGAAGATGTACCAGGTCACGTTCGAAGAGCGCGACCAGGTGCTGCGTCCGCTCGGCGAGCAAGGCTATGAAGCGGTCGGCTCCATGGGCGATGACACGCCAATGGCCGTGCTGTCCCAGCGCGTGCGCACGCCGTACGACTATTTCCGCCAGCAGTTCGCCCAGGTCACCAACCCGCCGATCGACCCGCTGCGCGAAGCCATCGTGATGTCGTTGGAAGTGTGCCTCGGTGCCGAGCGCAACATCTTCCAGGAATCGCCTGAGCACGCCTCCCGCGTGATCCTCAGCTCGCCGGTCATTTCCCCGGCCAAATGGCGCTCGTTGATGACCCTGGAACGTCCAGGCTTCGACCGCCAGATCATCGACCTGAACTACGACGAGAGCCTCGGCCTTGAAGCCGCTGTGCGTAACGTCGCCGATCAGGCTGAAGAAGCTGTGCGCGCCGGTCGTACCCAGATCGTACTGACCGACCGCCACATCGCGCCAGGCAAGCTGCCGATCCATGCCTCCCTGGCCACCGGCGCAGTGCATCACCGCCTGACCGAAAAGGGCCTGCGTTGCGACTCCAACATCCTCGTGGAAACGGCTACTGCCCGCGACCCGCATCACTTTGCGGTGCTGATCGGCTTCGGCGCCTCGGCGGTTTACCCGTTCCTGGCCTACGAAGTGCTGGGTGATTTGATCCGCACCGGTGAAGTGTTGGGCGACCTCTATGAGGTGTTCAAGAACTACCGTAAGGGCATCACCAAGGGCTTGCTGAAGATCCTGTCGAAGATGGGCATCTCCACCGTCACGTCTTACCGTGGCGCCCAGCTGTTCGAAGCCATCGGCCTGTCCGAAGAAGTGTGTGAGCTGAGCTTCCGTGGCGTGCCAAGCCGTATCAAGGGCGCGCGTTTCGTCGACATCGAAGCCGAACAGAAAGCCCTGGCAGCCGAAGCCTGGAGCGCGCGCAAGCCGATCCAGCAAGGCGGCCTGCTGAAGTTTGTACACGGTGGCGAATACCACGCCTACAACCCGGACGTGGTCAGCACCCTGCAAGCCGCTGTGCAGCAGGGCGACTACGCCAAGTTCAAGGAATACACCGCGCTGGTGGATAACCGCCCGGTGTCGATGATCCGCGATTTGTTCAAGGTGAAGACCCTGGACACGCCGCTGGCCATCAGCGAAATCGAGCCACTGGAATCGATCCTCAAGCGCTTCGACTCCGCCGGCATCTCCTTGGGTGCCTTGTCGCCCGAGGCTCACGAAGCCCTGGCCGAAGCCATGAACCGCCTGGGTGCGCGTTCCAACTCCGGCGAAGGCGGTGAAGACCCGGCGCGCTACGGCACCATCAAGAGCTCGAAAATCAAGCAGGTCGCCACTGGCCGCTTTGGTGTGACCCCGGAATACCTGGTCAACGCCGAAGTGCTGCAGATCAAGGTTGCTCAAGGCGCCAAACCCGGTGAAGGCGGGCAACTGCCTGGCGGCAAGGTCAACGGTCTGATCGCCAAGCTGCGTTACGCAGTGCCGGGCGTCACCCTGATTTCGCCGCCGCCGCACCACGACATCTATTCGATTGAAGACTTGTCGCAGCTGATTTTCGACTTGAAACAAGTCAATCCGCAGGCGCTGGTCTCGGTGAAACTCGTGGCAGAAGCTGGCGTCGGCACCATCGCCGCCGGTGTGGCCAAGGCCTATGCTGACCTGATCACCATCTCCGGCTATGACGGCGGCACCGGCGCTTCGCCGCTGACCTCGATCAAGTACGCTGGCGCACCGTGGGAACTCGGCCTGGCCGAAACCCACCAGACCCTGCGCGGCAACGACCTGCGCGGCAAGGTACGTGTACAGACTGATGGCGGCCTGAAAACCGGCCTCGACGTGATCAAGGCTGCGATCCTCGGCGCCGAAAGCTTCGGCTTTGGCACCGCGCCCATGATCGCCCTGGGCTGCAAATACCTGCGCATCTGCCACCTGAACAACTGCGCCACCGGCGTCGCCACTCAGAACGAGAAGCTGCGCAAGGATCACTACATCGGCACCGTCGACATGGTGGTGAATTTCTTCACCTACGTCGCCGAAGAGACCCGTGAGTGGCTGGCCAAGCTGGGCGTGCGTTCGCTGGAAGAGCTGATCGGTCGTACCGACTTGCTCGACATCCTCGAAGGCCAGACCGCCAAGCAACAGCACCTGGACCTGACGCCGCTGTTGGGCAGTGATCACATCCCGGCAGACAAGCCACAATTTTGCCAGGTGGACCGCAACCCGCCGTTCGACAAAGGCCTGCTGGCCGAGAAGATGGTCGAAATGGCCAGTTCCTCGATCAATGACGCCAGCGGTGGCGACTTCGCCCTGGATATCTGCAACTGCGACCGTTCGATCGGCGCACGCATCTCCGGCGAAATTGCGCGCAAGCACGGCAACCAAGGCATGGCGAAAGCGCCGATCACCTTCCGCTTCAACGGCACTGCCGGCCAGAGCTTTGGCGTGTGGAACGCCGGCGGCCTGCACATGTACCTCGAAGGCGACGCCAACGACTACGTGGGCAAGGGCATGACCGGCGGCAAGCTGGTGATCGTTCCGCCTAAAGGCAGCATCTACAAGACCCAGGACAGTGCCATCATCGGCAACACCTGCTTGTACGGTGCCACTGGCGGCAAGCTGTTTGCCGCAGGGACCGCCGGTGAGCGTTTCGCCGTGCGTAACTCCGGTGCCCACACCGTGGTGGAAGGCACTGGCGATCACTGCTGCGAGTACATGACCGGTGGCTTTGTCGCGGTACTGGGCAAGACCGGTTACAACTTCGGTTCGGGCATGACCGGCGGTTTCGCCTACGTGCTCGACCAGGACAACACCTTCGTCGACAAGGTCAACCACGAGTTGGTCGAGATCCAGCGGATCAGCGGCGAAGCCATGGAATCCTACCGGAACCACTTGCAGCACGTGCTGGACGAGTACGTCGAGGAGACCGGCAGCGAATGGGGTCGTAACCTCGCCGAAAACCTCGATGATTACCTGCGTCGTTTCTGGCTGGTCAAGCCCAAGGCTGCCAACCTGAAATCGTTGCTTTCCAGCATCCGTGCCAACCCGCAGTGATATGCGCCTGAAGAGTTTGATGAGGTTTTAACATGGCTGAACGTCTGAATAACGACTTCCAGTTCATCGATGTCGGGCGCAAAGATCCGAAGAAGAAACTGTTGCGTCAACGCAAGAAAGAGTTCGTGGAAATCTACGAACCCTTCAAACCCCAGCACTCGGCCGACCAGGCCCACCGCTGTCTGGGTTGCGGTAACCCGTATTGCGAATGGAAGTGCCCGGTGCACAACTTCATTCCCAACTGGCTCAAGCTGGTGGCCGAGGGCAACATCCTCGCCGCCGCCGAGCTGTCGCACCAGACCAACACCCTGCCGGAAGTCTGCGGCAGGGTGTGCCCGCAAGACCGTCTGTGCGAGGGTGCCTGCACCCTTAACGACGGTTTTGGCGCGGTGACCATCGGTTCGGTGGAGAAGTACATCACCGACACCGCGTTCGCCATGGGCTGGCGCCCGGACATGTCCAAGGTCAAGCCGACCGGCAAACGCGTTGCGATCATCGGTGCAGGCCCGGCGGGCCTGGGCTGTGCCGACGTGCTGGTGCGCGGTGGCGTGACCCCTGTGGTGTTCGACAAGAACCCGGAAATCGGTGGCCTGCTGACCTTCGGCATTCCCGAGTTCAAGCTGGAAAAAACCGTACTGAGCCACCGTCGTGAAGTCTTCACCGGCATGGGTATCGAGTTCCGTCTCAATACCGAAATCGGCAAAGACATCACCATGGAGCAACTGCTCGCCGAATACGACGCCGTGTTCATGGGCATGGGCACCTACACCTACATGAAGGGCGGCTTTGCCGGTGAGGACCTGCCGGGCGTGTATGACGCGCTGGACTTCCTGATCGCCAACGTCAACCGCAACCTGGGCTTTGAAAAGTCGCCGGAAGATTTCGTCGACATGAAAGGCAAGAAGGTCGTGGTACTGGGCGGTGGTGACACCGCGATGGACTGCAACCGCACCTCGATCCGCCAGGGCGCCAAGTCGGTGACCTGTGCTTATCGCCGTGACGAAGCCAACATGCCCGGCTCGCGCAAAGAGGTGAAGAACGCCAAGGAAGAAGGCGTGAAATTCCTCTACAACCGCCAGCCGATCGCCATCGTCGGTGAAGACCGTGTTGAAGGTGTGAAGGTGGTCGAGACCCGTCTCGGCGAGCCGGACGCCCGTGGCCGTCGCAGCCCTGAGCCGATCCCGGGTTCCGAAGAAATCATCCCGGCTGACGCCGTGGTTATCGCCTTCGGTTTCCGCCCAAGCCCGGCGCAGTGGTTCGAGCAGTTCGAAATCCAGACCGACAGCCAGGGCCGTGTCGTGGCTCCGGAACAAGGCCAGTACAAGCACCAGACCAGCAACCCGAAAATCTTCGCCGGTGGCGACATGGTGCGCGGCTCTGACCTGGTAGTGACCGCGATATTCGAAGGTCGCAACGCCGCTGAAGGCATCCTGGATTACCTGCAGGTCTGACGCCAATCCCGAGTTGAAACGGGATCAAAATGTGGGAGCGGGCTTGCTCGCGAATGCGGTTTATCAGTCACCAGATGTATCGACTGACCCACCGCTTTCGCGAGCAAGCCCGCTCCCACATTGGTTTGTGTGTATTCAATAAAGTCGTGGGTTGAAATGGGATCGAATGTGGGAGCTGGCTTGCCGGCGATAGCGGTGGTGAATTCACTACTGTCATCGCAGGCAAGCCAGCTCCCACACAAACCCCCGTTCCAGATAGAGTTTGGTGGTGTCTGTCATACCGCAAGACACCGCGACAAATTGACCCGATAGACAAAAGGCACGGCTCACTCCGTGCCTTTTGCGTCGAGCTCTGAGAAAATGCCCGCACTTTTTTTGCGGATGCCGACATGACTGCCCTCAAGAACGACCGTTTCCTTCGTGCCCTGCTCAAGCAACCCGTAGACGTCACGCCCGTGTGGATGATGCGTCAGGCCGGTCGCTACCTGCCGGAATACCGCGCCAGTCGCGCCAATGCCGGCGACTTCATGAGCCTGTGCATGAACCCGGAGTTCGCCTGCGAAGTCACGATGCAGCCGCTGGACCGCTACCCACAACTGGACGCGGCCATCCTCTTCTCCGACATCCTCACCATCCCTGACGCCATGGGCCAAGGCCTGTATTTCGAAACCGGCGAAGGCCCGCGTTTCAAAAAAGTCGTCAGCACCCTGGCCGATATCGAAGCCCTGCCGATCCCTGACCCACACAAAGACCTGGGCTACGTGATGGATGCTGTGAGCACCATCCGCCGCGAGCTCAACGGCCGCGTGCCGCTGATCGGTTTCTCCGGCAGCCCCTGGACCCTGGCCACCTACATGGTTGAAGGCGGCTCGTCGAAAGACTTCCGCAAGACCAAAGCCATGCTCTACGACAACCCGCAAGCCATGCACCTGTTGCTGGACAAGCTGGCGCAGTCGGTCACGTCTTACCTCAACGGCCAGATCATGGCGGGTGCCCAAGCGGTACAGATTTTCGACACCTGGGGTGGCAACCTGTCGGCGGCGGCGTACCAGGAGTTCTCCCTAGCCTACATGCGCAAGATCGTCAGCGGCCTGATCCGTGAGCACGAAGGCCGCAAGGTTCCGGTGATCATGTTCACCAAAGGCGGCGGCCTGTGGCTGGAAAGCATCGCTGACGCGGGCGCCGATGCATTGGGCCTGGACTGGACCTGCGACCTCGGCGAAGCGCGCCGTCGCGTCGGCAACCAGGTTGCCCTGCAAGGCAACATGGACCCGACCGTGCTGTACGCCAAGCCGGAGGCGATCCGCACCGAAGTCGGCCGCATCCTGGCCAGCTATGGCAAGGGCAGCGGGCACGTGTTCAACCTCGGCCATGGCATCACCCCGGAAGTGAACCCGGAGCATGCTGGCGCGTTCCTGCGCGCGGTGCATGAGCTGTCGGCGCAATACCACGAATAAAACGCAAACCAAATGTGGGAGCGGGCTTGCTCGCGAATGCGGTGATTCAGTGACGAATTTTTCGACTGACACTCCGCATTCGCGAGCAAGC
>NZ_CBFHAZ010000028.1:0-62714 GCF_965653655.1 Pseudomonas onubensis
CCTGACGATTTGACGTCTACGATTCACGCGGGCTGTCCTTGTTCGAGTGGTGTGTGTTCGCAACTATCACCGTAGACCAAGGACGGCCTTTTTTCATTTTTCTGTAGTCAGATCAGCTGGTTAGCTGTTAAGGAAGTGCCATTCCTTGCTGACCTATATAACTTGAATTAACTTTTAATGTGTGGAAACGTCTATTATATAAGCTCACACTTGAATGCCTTTAGAGCAATCTACAAATTGCATGCCCTTAAGTTGGGCAGCTTCGCACTGCTCCTTGAACTGCTGGGAAACGAAGATGCGTTGAGAGCTTTCCTTCGCCCTGACGATATGATGATTGCCTAAAGCATCAGGCGGTAGACTTTGAAGTGATGTAAATCTAAGAGGGCCATCAGGCATAAAACTAAACATGGGGCCATACTCAGAGTTATCCAAGTCAATACAAGGTAACGTCTGGATTACATTGAATACATAATAGCCATGCAGTTTTTCTTCTTTGAGGTAAACGTCAGCAGGGAAGAGCTGAACGTCTTCTGGAAACGTGCACAGTATGTTGGCCATTGCGGTACTTACAAACTCGAGTGTGTCACTTTGAAGAAGATCGTAAGACAGTACGCGAGGCTTACTGACCTTTTTTTTGTTTCTAAAGGTCGGTGTGGTAGTAATCGATGAATGTTTTTCTCCACTTATAAACAATAGGTGATCGGGGGAGGCTTTCTGGTCGTATTTAAACCAGTAAATTTCCGAGTAACTTTCACTGACGTCCAATAGGTACATATTATTTCCCGCAGCGACCTGCTTGTAGTATAAAGGGGACGGATTTATTTAAAGCTATCCAATAAATCTATCCCTCTTGGTGCGCAATTTTAAGATTGTCAGACACGCATTTTTTTGCGGCTATTTGTCTTTAGGATTCAAAATCTTACTTGCCAATGCTAAGTCGAATTGCTTGTTTCCATAGATTGACTTTGTTGCAAAAGCTTTTTTGAGCAATTCTGATTCGAGCTTCAGATTGTTTTTATGGGCAACGAAGAGAATTGTCAAAAACGGGAATGCATAGTTGTCGGGTTCGGTCAGCACGTCGTCAATTAATGACGTTGTACCAAGTATGCAGTTCTCCGCCTTTGATAAGTAAAAAAGTTTTATGCGGTCAGTGATTTTTTCTACTGCTGTGCTTATATCCTGAGGCGCAGGGGTTCTAATGATACCGCCCAACTCGTCGCCGAACTGTTTTGTTTCTTCCGACAGGGAACTCTTGGACAAAAATGACGTGTTCAACAGCCTGCTCTGATAAGGAGGTGATTGGTTTTTACAAAACCTATATGCCTCACATATATAAATTTCCATTCCCGCATAGTAACCATCGGCTTTGGTTAAATGTTGGACGTAAATTTCTCCAAATTTTTCCTTCGCTACAAGTAGGCCAAGTTTGTTTTTACCTGCCTTCAAGTCCAGGTGAGGAGACGTGATTTGCTTCAGTCTTGCCAGTAACTCCACTTCAACATTTTTACGGACTTCTTGGCTCATGGTATTCACTTGTAGATCAGAAGATTGAAGGTTGCTTTGTGCGGTGTGCCTTTCCCGCCTAACGGCACGCCCGGTTTTCCTTTGGTATCAACCGTGAACGATCCCTTGGTACCGGCTGAGGGCTTGATTGTGCCCCCTCCCAAGTGTTTCGTCGTGTTGGCGGGCTTGGTCATGTCAAATACATTGGAGTTGGTTTGATTAGGGGTCAGTTTCCCAGTGCCGTGTTTCACTTCAAAGACGTGGAGTTTTCCGTGGCGGTCTTTGGCTACGAAGTCAGCCCGTATACGTTTTCCGTTTACCTTCATGGTGACTTCCTCGGAGACGACTTTGAACCCATTTCGCTTCAAGTCATGAATCGCTTTGGTCCGGCCTTTATTACCACTGACTGCACTTTTGCAAGCCCATCCCCATGGGTCAATCCAGGTCAGTGGATTTGGCGCGTATTGATATAGGTTGACCCCTCCCGCCAACCCAATCGGATCCGGCGTCGTAAACCGCCCCACATCCGGATCATAAAACCTGAACGTATTAAAATGCAGTCCCGTCTCCCGGTCCAGGTACTGCCCCTGAAACCTCAGGTTCTGCTCCTCAATGTAATAAGGCTCACGCACCTCTTCCAGCGTGTTGCCCCACACCCGATAAGTCGCCTGCCAGAGCATGTGCCCATCAGCCTCGGTCAACTGCTCCGGCAACCCATTCAGATCGTTGTGGTAGTAACGAATCTTCTGCAGCGGCCCGGTCCCATCCACGCGAGCCAGAGGCTGGTAGCCTTCATCTTCATAGACGTACAGGCTTGTCTGACTGTGCTTATGCTCCTGCAATAACCGTAAACCGTCCCAGGTAAACCGCGTTTGCCCCAGCGGATACCCATCACTGCCATGCTCGGTTTTTTCTATCCGACGCCCCAGCGGGTCATACACCATCCTGACCACGCTGCCATCGTCATTACGCACTTCAACCAGCCGACTTTCAGCGTCATACGCAAACCGCTGCACGCCACGCTTGACGCTGCGCTTTTCAATCATCCGCCCAAACGCATCGTAGCGATAACGCTTGTCCTGATACGTCAGCAGCTTGTTATGCACCACCAACCCGGCGCCCGCTTGCGGGCCATCCAGCAGGTTGGCGGCGGCGTCGTAGGCAAAGGTTTCGCGCTGCCCATGCAGGCTGTCCTGGCTGGCGATGATGCGGCCGGTGGCGTCGTAGTGCAGCAGTTGGCGATGTTGCGCGGTGGGTTGCTGGTCGAGTTTGCCGATCAGGTTGTCGGCGGGGTCGTATTCGAATTGCTTTTGTGCCGCTGCGGGCATCAGCGTTGGCTGGCTGTTCAGGCGGCGCTGGCGTGAGCGCAGGCGGCCGCTGCGGTCGTATTCGCTGCGGGTGCTGAGCTGGCCTTGGGTGCGCAGCACTTCGCGGTGCAGGCGGTCGCGCTCGAAATCGCTGATCACCTGGCCGTCCAGGTTGATCTGGTGCAGATGGCCGCTGCCGTAGTACAGGCGGTTGAGCCAGCGGCCGTCCGGCAGCTGGGTCTGGATCAGGTTGCCGAGTTCGTCGTAGTGATGTTGCAGGTTGCCGGCGGCGCTCTGTTCGGCAAGCAACTGGCCGACGGCGTCGTAGGCGAAACCCAAGGCTTGGGAATTGCCTTGCAGATCAGTGAAGGTCACAGCCGTGAGCTGATCCACTGCATCATAGCTGTAGTCGGTGCGGCCATCGTCGGTGGTTTTGGCCACCAGTCGCCCGACCGCATCACGCTCCACCCGATGAACGATGGGCGCGGGTGGCGTCTCGGGCACCACCGCCAAACCATTGCCATAAGGCGCCGCAAGCGCAGTCACCGTCGTGATGTTGTCGAGCAAGTCGTAGTCGTAGCGCTTGGCGCTGCCGTCGAGGTCTTGCTGCTCGGTCAGCCGATCCCCGGCGTCCCACGCAAACCGATAGCTTTCACCGTTCTCGTTGACCAGCGCTTGCAACCGCCCGTAGCTGTCATACCCAAACTGTACCTGCCGCCCATGGGCATCGGTGCGCTGGCGTACCTGGCCGCGTCGGTTGTGTTGGTAGAGCGTGGTGTGCCCGGCGGGGTCGGTATAACCCACCAACTGCCCACTGGTATCGCGCTGATATTGCTCAGTGCGCCCGTCTGGTAGCTGGCTGCTGAGCAAGCGCCCCTGAGCGTCATAGCTGAACTGCGTGCGTTCACCGAGCGCATCGGTGATGACCTGCAAATAACCGCGTTCGTCGTAGCTGAAACGCGTCGGGTAGCCCGAGCAATCGATATGCTCGACCAACTGCCCGAATGCATTCCAGCGCAGCTTTTTGCTTTTGCCGGTGGCGTCGACAATCTCCACGACCTGGCCGTGGGCGTCATAGCGATAGCGGGTGATATAACCCAGCGGATCGGTCTCGGCGATGCAGTTACCGCGTGGGTCATAGCGATATTGCCAGCTGTTGTCGGCCGCGTCGGTTTCCACCAGCGGCAATGCCCAATGTTCCAGCCACAAGGTCGAATCACTGCGGCCCAGCGGGTCGGTTTCGCCGATTACGTTGCCGCTCTCATCGTAGCTGTATTCATAGCGCCCACCCAACGGATCAGTCGCGGTGAGCAACTGACGTTCGTCGTTCCATTCGAACAGCCAAGTCTGGCCGAGGTTGTCGCTGTACTGAATGATCTGGTGCTGAGTGTTCCAGTACCGCGTACTCACGCGCTGCAGGCCATCGGTGATGCGCGTTAAGCCAGCCTGCAGGTCATAGTCGAACTGGTAAGCGTCGCCCTCATCAGTCCAATGCCGAACCACGCGCCATTCCAGGCCTTCGACCAGTGCCCACTCATAGAAACAGCGCAATCCGGTGGGCAATTGATGTTCCACCATTCGGCGCCCGGCATCGTAGGCAAAGCGCCGCTGCACTTGATCGGTTGCATCCCGCACTTGCGCGAGATTGCCTGCCGCGTCGTAGCCGTAGCTCACGAGCACTTCGCGACGTTGATCCGGGTAGAGGCGCTCAATATGAGTCACATGGCGCTGATCGCGGATCAGCTCAACCTGAACCAGATCGAATGTATCGCGCAGGCGCACCAAGTGCCCGGCTTCGTCATAGTCGAGGTAGATGCGGTTGTCGTTACGATCACCCAGTTGGCTCAGACGCAGTCGCGACGGGGCTGCTGGAGCAGCTTCGAACAAGCGGTACATGCCGTCGTCGCTTTCGATCAGCAATTGCCCATTGAGGTGTCGCCGCACCGCGAGCCCTTCGCCCGCGCTGAACACTGCGCCGCCCAACGGAATGGCGCCCATGTCGATGGGCCGGCCCTGCTCATCGGTATAGACCAGCGTTTCGCCGCCCTCGGGATGCGGCTGAATGTCGACGCATACTTCGTAGGGCACGCTCCAACCAGCGCCAAGCAGGCTGCCCGGGCGTTCATCGCGGCTGTTGTAAAAGCGCTGCCAGTCAATCGGCAGGATACCCGGCAGCACGAAATCCAGGTCGTCGACGTCGCCCAGTACCTTCGCGCCCGTCGCGGCATGCACCGGGTTCGACGAGCCCATCGCAGCGTTGGCCGCAGCGCCCATCGCACTGCTGATCGCCATCGAAGTGGCGCCGCTGACCAACATGCACGGCAACTTGCTGAAGAACTTGCCCTTGCCACCCTTGAGCATCAACAGCGCTGTAACCGCCAGCCCGACTCCGGGCGTCTTGCCGCTGCGAATTTCACGCACCACCACCGAACCGCCACCAATGGTCACGTTGGAGGAAATCAGCCCGGACGACACCACCGTCGCATCGCAGGTACTGCGATCACCACTGCGCACGGCGGGTTGGCCGTTGATCGTGACCTTATCCGAGCCTTCGGCCAGAAACTGCGGCGGCATTGGCGGGTGCTTCATGCACACCACCAGATCCAGCGGCTTGGGCACGGCACCCGGCGCAGGTGTGGCGACGGTAGGGCGCCACATCTGCGAAAAGAAACCTGCGGCCATGTCCAGATAACTGGCTTCGGGTTCCGGTTCAGGCGCTTCCAGCTCGGTACCGGCCGGTGTGACATGGGAGCTGATCGCCCCGGCGGCGCGAGCGGCAGGCATGTTATTGGTCAGGGTATTGGTGGAACCGGTGAGAATGTTCGCCTGCACCGTGGGCGGAAACAGGGCGTTACTGAAGGCATCGCATATCTTGGTCAGGCCTTTGTCCGCGCCACTTTTGCTCATGGCCAGGCCAACAATCGTGCCCACCACCGCACCCAGCAGGAAGCAGCCGAGGCCACCGGTGACCACGGTAATGCCGGTGGCCGCAACCACGGCAGCCGTCGCCACCGCCGTGATCGCGATATTGGCCGCCACTTCCAGCACACCGCCGAGGATGTCCGCCATCATCGAAGTGTGGGAGAGCGCATCGCCCATCCGGGCTGCCCATAACGCGTCAGACATGCAGGCAGCTCATCAAGAAATAGCGTCAAACGACAGCGAATTTTTTATCAATGCCCAGTGCGCAGCCTCGGCATCGCCCAGCTTTTCGGCCTTCACATAACTCAAGGCAAGCATCTTGCGCGTACCCGGCAACACCAGCGCCAACTGATACTGGAACACCTTGTCATTGCCCTTGTTGAACTGGCTGCGCAACTCGATACCTTCCACCTCTTGAGCGGCGCCCAGGCGCACGGTAACGCTGGGTTGGCAACGCAAATCCTGCACTTGTTTTTCCAGGCGCTTGAGCTGGTCATCGAAGTTGCTGTGCAACGTTTCGCCTTCGGCCAGCAAGCTGCGGCTGACGATCAAAGAAGTGCCCAGCTCGGGAAATTTGAGAATATTGATCGTCGCGTCCTGCAACTCTGCGGCTGGCAGCTGGAACTGAAATTCGTTGATTCGGTACGTCATGGCAAACAGGTCTCGTCAGGAGCTTTTAGGCGTGGGGAACGCGGCTTTGATGTTGGCATCGATGCTGGCTTTCTGGCCTTGACCATCGGGTGTGGCGCCCGGGCCGCCGCCGTTGTTCAGGTGCAGGAGGCCGCCGGTATTAAACTCGGCATCGCCGCTGGCATAGAAACTGATGTTCACACCCGTAAGGTTGATCTGCCCGCTGGCATTCAACTCCAGAATGCTTTCGCCGCAGACCAGCCGCAGGTTCTCGCCCACTTCAATCACGTAGCTCTGGCTGATGCTGTCGGTCTTGCGCTGGCCCACCGAGAGAATGTCCTCCTGCTTGACGATGCGCAGGCGGTTATTACCAATGGTCACCGTCTCGTTATGCCCAATGCTCTTGTTGCGGTCATGCCCCACCGAGTGGCTTTCATCCACCTCCACCACGATGTCCTGATTGCGCTCGGCGTGGATATACAGTTGCTCCAGACCCTTCTTGTCCTCCATGCGGATTTCATTGAAGTTGGCCGGCGTGCCACCTTTGCTGGAGCGGCTTTTCATGCCGCTCTGGGTGGCGTTTTCCGGCAGGTCGTAAGGCACGGTCTGCTCGGCGTTGTAGACGCGCCCGGTGATGATCGGTCGGTCCGGGTCGCCTTCCAGAAAGCTCACGATCACTTCCTGGCCGATCCGTGGGATCTGCATCGAGCCCCAGTTTTTACCGGCCCAGGACTGCGATACACGAATCCAGCATGAGCTGTTTTCGTTGGATTGATCATGACGGTCCCAGTAGAAATGCACCTTCACGCGGCCGTACTGATCGGTCCAGATTTCCTCGCCCTTGGGGCCGACCACCAGCGCAGTCTGCGGGCCTTTGACGATGGGCCGATAGGTGCTGGCCAGCGGGCGGAAGCTTTGCTGGGCGTCAATACAGGTAAGGCTGCTTTCGAACTGCGCCGCTCCCGAGCCGCCGCCGCTTTCCAGGTTTTCCTGGACGATGACATAGCGGCAGCCGACGATCAGGTATTCGCGGTTCTGGTCCTGGCGGCTGAAACCGGTGAGGCTGAACAAATGGCCCGAGCCCAAGCCCCGCGCATTACCGCTGAACTCGATCTGCTCATGCAGGGTTTGCAGGGCTTCGATGCGGGTGCGCGCATAGTGTTCGCCGTCGGCGCTTTGCACGTAGGTGCCTGGGTAGTCGTACAGCGGGTAGTCGCCGGCGGTGTGCGGGCGCGGCATGGCCGAGCGCACGTCGATGCTGGCGCTGGGGCGCTGGAAGTCGTAGTCGTTAAGCTCCAGCGACCCCGGCTGCACTTCCTGCGCCAGGTGCCAGTTGTGCATATGGTCGCGTTCGCGCTGCTGTTCGTCCTTGGGGTAGTACGGGATCGACGCGTAGCCCGGCACCGTGGTGTGGGCGCCATAAGCATCGGCCAGCACCAGTACATGACGGTCCTGTTCATGGCGGAAGAAGTAGTAGATACCTTCCTGCTCCATCAAGCGGCTGACGAAATCGAAACTGGTCTCGCGGTACTGCACGCAGTATTCCCACTCGCGATACGGGCGGCTCAGCGCGTCTTCGAAGTCGGAAAAACCCAGGTCACGGAACACCTGCTTGATGATCTGCGGGATGCTCAGGTTCTGGAAAATCCGGCAGTCCGAGGTGCGGCTGAGCAGCCAGAACCACGGGCGCAGGGTCACCTGATAACTGGCGAACTGGCCCTGGTCGATATTCTGGCTGCAGCGCGCGACGATGCCGTGGAAATGCCGCTCGCCACCGTCCGCCAACTGCACGCCGACGCTCATCGGCTTGCCCAGCAACTGGTTAAGGTCGATGTTGGCGTCCAGCGAGGTCAGTCGCAGCTCAAAGTTGAACAACCTGCCCAGCTCTTCGCCGCCGCCCATTTCATTGAGCAACAACACATCCGGCCCAAGTGGGCTGGTGATCTTGGCCAGGCGTGAGGCTTGGTTGAATAGCATCGGTTAACCCGTAAATTGCGTAATAACTGTAGGAACCGGCTCCAACTGTGGGAGCGGGCTTGCTCGCGAATTCGGTGAATCAGTCACCGGATGCATCCACTGACACACCGCCTTCGCGAGCAAGCCCGCTCCCACAGTTTTGATCGTATTCCGTCAGGTCAATCGTTGAATTGGTAGTGCAATTCATTATCCCGGCTGCTGATACGCACACCCGCCAGCGCCTTGCCTTCGAGCATGCGCGTGAGGAATTCACGGCTCATGTCCGGCAGCAGGCTGTTGGTGAGGATGGTATCGATCATGCGCCCGCCGCTTTCGGTTTCGGTGCAGCGCGAGACGATTAAATCGACCACCGCGTCGTCGTAATCGAAAGCAACCTTATGGGTGTTCTCCACACGCTTTTTGATGCGGTCCAGTTGCAGGCGGGTGATCGCCTTGAGCATCTCGTCGCTCAACGGGTAATACGGAATCGTCACCAAACGGCCCAGCAGCGCGGGCGGGAAAATCTCCAGCAGCGGCTGGCGCAAAGCCTTGGCAATTTCTTCCGGCTCGGGGAGGTTCGCCGGGTCTTTGCACACCTGGGAAATCAGCTCGGTACCGGCGTTGGTGGTCAGCAGGATCAGGGTGTTCTTGAAGTCGATCACCCGGCCTTCGCCGTCCTCCATCACGCCCTTGTCGAACACCTGGAAGAAGATCTCGTGTACATCCGGGTGGGCTTTTTCCACCTCGTCCAGCAGCACTACGCTGTAGGGTTTACGCCGTACCGCTTCGGTCAGCACGCCGCCTTCGCCGTAGCCGATATAACCCGGTGGCGCGCCCTTGAGTGTGGACACGGTGTGGGCTTCCTGGAACTCGCTCATGTTAATCGTGATGACGTTCTGCTCACCGCCGTACATGGCTTCGGCCAGGGCCAGGGCGGTTTCGGTCTTGCCCACACCCGAGGTGCCGGCGAGCATGAACACGCCAATCGGTTTGCTCGGGTTATCGAGCCCGGCGCGGGAGGTCTGGATGCGCTTGGCGATCATCTGCAAGGCGTGGTCCTGGCCGATGATGCGTTTTTTCAGATGCTGGTCGAGATTGAGCACCGTCTCCAACTCGTTGCGCGCCATGCGGCCCACCGGGATGCCGGTCCAGTCGGCGACCACCGAGGCCACGGCCTGGTAATCCACAGTCGGCAGGATCAGCGGGGTTTCGCCTTGCAGGGTAGTGAGGCGTTGTTGCAGGTCGACCAGTTGCGCACGCAACTCATCGTTGCCGCTGTCTACCACGCCGGCCTTTTCGCGCAAGGTCGCGCGAGTGGCCAATAGCTCATCAACCAGGGTTTTTTCTTCGGCCCAGCGGCTTTCCAGCGTCGCCAGGCGCTCACGTTCGGCGCTCAGCAAGGTTTCGCTATTGGTTTGACGCGCACCAATGGCGACGCCGATAGCATGCTCACGGGCGATGATTTGCAGCTCGGTTTCCAGCGCTTCGATGCGACGGCGGCTGTCGTCCACTTCGGCCGGCACCGCATGCAGGCTGATGGCGACGCGAGCACAGGCGGTATCGAGCAAACTGACGGACTTGTCCGGCAACTGACGCGCGGGGATGTAGCGGTGCGACAGTTTCACCGAGGCTTCCAGCGCTTCGTCGAGGATCTGCACCTGATGGTGCTTCTCCATCGTCGAGGCCACGCCGCGCATCATCAGCAGCGCTTTGTCTTCCGACGGCTCGGCCACCTGTACCACCTGGAAGCGGCGGGTCAGGGCCGGGTCTTTCTCGATGTGTTTTTTGTACTCGGCCCAGGTCGTGGCGGCCACGGTACGCAAGGTGCCACGGGCCAGCGCAGGCTTGAGCAAGTTGGCGGCGTCGCCAGTCCCGGCGGCGCCACCGGCACCTACCAGGGTGTGGGCTTCGTCGATAAACAGAATGATCGGCTTGGGCGAAGCCTGCACGTCTTCGATGACCTGGCGCAGGCGCTGTTCGAACTCGCCTTTCATGCTGGCGCCGGCTTGCAGCAGGCCCACATCGAGGCTGCGCAGTTCCACATCCTTGAGCGCAGGCGGCACGTCACCGGCGACGATGCGCAGGGCGAACCCTTCCACTACGGCGGTTTTGCCCACACCCGCTTCACCGGTGAGGATCGGGTTGTTCTGGCGGCGGCGCATCAGGATGTCCACCAGTTGGCGGATCTCTTCATCACGCCCCACGATCGGGTCGAGCTTGCCGCTGCGCGCTTGTTCGGTCAGGTCGACGGTAAAACGCTTGAGCGCCTCCTGCTTGCCCATCGCACTGGGTGCCATGGCGCCGCTGGCTTCGCCCGGCACGGCACCGGCATTGAAGCCATCACTGGCACTCAGCGCATTCTCCGGCGAGTCGCCGACGTATTCGTCAAAACGCTCGCTCAGGGCTTCGGGTTTGATCTTGTCGAACTCGGCGGACAAGCCCAGCAGCGCATGGCGCAGGCTTGGCGTCTTCAGAATGCCCAACACCAGGTAGCCGGTACGCACCTGGCTTTCGCCGAACATCAAGCTGCCATAGACCCAGCCGCGCTCTACGGCTTCCTCCACGTGGGAGGACAAGTCGGTGATCGACGTCGAACCACGGGGCAGGCGGTCCAGCGCTTCGGTCAGGTCACGGGCCAGGCGCGCCGGCTCCACGTTGAACTGACGGATGATGCGGTGCAAGTCCGAGTCCTGCAGTTGCAGCAATTGGTGAAACCAATGGGCCAGTTCCACATACGGGTTGCCCCGCAGTTTGCAGAACACGGTGGCGGCTTCGATGGCCTTGTAGGCCACGCTGTTGAGTTTGCCGAACAGTGCGGCGCGACTGATTTCACCCATGCTCTGGATTCCTTGAGGTGGTGGCGTGGTCGGCGTAGTGCCGGGACAGGATTAGGTCGTTGGCGTCATGCTCGGGTTGGCCGAGCCAAGTGTTGAAGCCCAGGCGGAACTGGCCATTGAGTTGCAGCTTTGGGACTTCGGGTTGTTGCAAAACCAGGTTCAAGTCCCAGTCCAGTTCATGGCCCAGGTACTCGGCTACCCACGCCACCAACTCGTTGAACGGCTGGCTGCCGGGCAGCATGCCCATGTAATCGTCCAGCTTGAGCGGGCCCAAGCGAATACGGAATTTATGCTGGCGATCCCACACGTGGCGACCCAGACAAAAGTCCACGCCCAGCTGGTTGGCGCTGACACTCACGCGGCTGCGCTCCGGCAGTTCCAGCCACTGGCCGACGTATTCTTCGATGGCTACCGGCAGGCCGAAGTACTCGCTGAGAATGGCCTTCAAGCCGTCCGGGTAGCGGGTTTGCGCCGACAGGTGGCCGCTGTAATGCAGCTTCGCGGTGTCCGCAATCAGCCCCTGATTCAGCAGGCTCGGCATGCCTCGGCCACTCAGCGCTGCGAGGCGCGCGGACCAGTAGTCATCAGCCGGGCGGTCGTGGCTGACCGTCGGCCGCGCCTCGGCCCAGGCCCGGTAAAACAGGCTGAGCAGGCGATGGTGGAACACATCCAAAAACTGTTTGCTGGTGCTGTCGGCGTTGTTGCGCTGGCGTTCACGCACGTACTCGGTGATATGCAGCGGCAGCGGGCCGTTGGGGCCGCCGAGGCCGAAAAAGAACTGCTCCAGCCGCGCCGGTTTGCCATCACCGCCGGGGTCGACCGAGGCCAGGGTGGCTGGGGCGAAGGTGCAATCGGCCTGCTGGCCAAGGCGCAGCGGGTCATCCGCCAGGCGCAGGGAATGGCCCAGGCGCGGCAGCTCTGGCGATTCGCACTCGATACGCCGCAGCGCCTGGAAGAAATCGTATTCCCAGGGCTCCTGATGCATCGCATCCAGTGTGTTCACAGGGTCGGACGTCGCCCGGGCTTGGCTTTCCATCGCATGATCTCGCCGCGTTCGGTGGTACGGATCACCGTCTCGGTAAAGCTGTTGATCGACACGTAACGTGCCAGGAAGCGTTCCAGCACCGCACCGAGCAGGAACACGCCGGTGCCGCGAAACGCGTTTTCATCGAACTCCAGGGTAATTTCCAAACCCCGGCCAAACACGATGGGGCCGGGCATCGGCAGGCGCCGGGTCACGGCTTTGCTGCTGACTTCGCGCAAGCCTTCGATCTGCAATTGCAGCGCCGCGTCATTGCTGTCGCCGTACAGGCGCAGCAGTTCACGCAAGGCGCCAGCGCCCTGGCCTTGTTCGCTCAGCGACAGGTAGTTAAGCGACAGCTGGCTGATCAGGCGCCACGCTTTAGCGTCATGGGCATGGCTGGCGCGCGGACGACTCGGCCCGGCGACGCAACGCACCGACAATACGGGGGCGCTGTCGGCCAATGTGAAGTCGGTTTTGCCGTTGCCCACGCTCATAAACAGCGGCAGATCGCGATTGGTGCACAGCGCGGTCACGCCGAGCTGGCGCAGGTCATGGCGGTACGGCGCTTGCTGGCTGTCGACCAGGCTGACAAAGGTTTCGCTGCCCACATAGGTCGAGCGCGGGCCGTTACGGCGTTGGTCGCTGGACAACACACGCGGTTCACGGCGCAGGGTGTAGTAGGCCTGGTCGCGGCCATAGCGCGATGGATCGCGCACCGCATAGAACGGCAGGAACGGCTGCTCCGGCCCAGTGCCATGGCCGGTGACGCCGCTCAACGAGTGAATCTCGAAATCCATCGGCCGCGTGCGGTCAGCGATGACATGGTGTTCGTTAACGCGGTCCGACAGGTGGATACGGTCGACGCGTTTGGGAAACAAGTTGATCGCCGGCGTGCAGAACGGCATGAACTGCGCCGCGCCGACGCTGCCTTCCAGGCTCGGCTCGTGACGGTCGAACAGTACGATCAGTTCCAGCTCCTGGCCGTCGCAGCGTTTGACCGCACGGCTCAGCTGCGCAAATTCGACGAACAGGAAGCGGTGGGGCAGGGCGAAGTATTCCTGCAGTAGCCGATAACCCTGAAACGCACGGGCCACCACCGGCATGGCCGCATCGGCGTCGTCAAAACCCCGGGAGCGCAACGCGTCTTGCGGCAGGCGCTCGACCCAATCACCACCGGGTTTGCGGGCAAATACCGCGCAGGCATTGCCGAGTAATTGTTCGTAGAGCCGAAACGGCTGCTCATCGGCACCGCTGAGGTACAGCGGCAGGCTGTCGAGGTCGAGGCTGTTGAACTGCAAATCGGCGCCGGTGCGCAGGGTCAGGCGCAAACCCGCCTTGGCTTTGGGTTCGCTGGCGGCCAGGCGTCCCAGCACGGCGCCGGGGTTGCCGAAGTACTCAGCATTACTGACCTGCAACGGCCACAGTGTTACTGGGTGCGCGGTGCGGTACTCGCAGCAGGTCTGGGTTTCGCGGCCCAGTGCGGCGCGCAGCACCGTGTCGCGCGGCAACGGGAAACCGCTGGCCAGCGAGCCTTCGTCGGGGTCGGTCTGCAATTGCACCACGGTCATCGACGGGGTGGGCGCGAGGTAGTGCGGGTAGGCGATTTCCAGCAGGTTATGGGTGAAGGTCGGGTACTCGGCGTCGAGCTTGAGCTGCACGCGGGCCGTGAGGTAGGCAAAGCCTTCGAGCAGGCGTTCGACGTACGGGTCGGCGCAGTCCATGCCGGACAACGTCAGCCGACTGGCGATCTTCGGGTATTCCTTGGCGAACTCAGCGGCGCTTTCGCGCACGTGGTGCAGTTCCTGGTTGTACAGCTCCAGCAGGCGCGGGTTCATGGGCGTCTCCGCTGGTCGGCATTGACGACACGCACGTGCCCGGATTCCAGGTCGAGGTCGGTTTGCAGTAGCAGGCGCAACGGCACCGGCTGCGCCCACAGGTCGCCTTCAATCTCGAAACTCAGCGCGTTGTGGTTCATCTCGCCATGGCCCACGCGGGCTTTGACGCGCAGCGTGTGGCGTAAAATACGTGGTTCAAAGGTGGCGATGGCTTGGTAAATCAAGGCTTCCAGGGCTTTGATATCCACACTGGAAACGCTGTTGCCCGCCAGCGCAGGCAGGCCGTAATTGACCACCGAAGTACCGGCTGGTGTGTGCAACGTAGCATCGGCATCCAACAAAGACGTGGTGTTAAGCAACCACGCCAGGTCACGCAGCACCGAGGCTTTTAATTGGGTCAGGGACAGCACGCGTTTATCGGCGCTTTCCTTGGGATTGGTCGGGTCGTCGTCGGTCAGCCGGTCCAGCAGGGACGGTTGCAGACGGTCGCGGGAAGCGATTTCAGTTACCACCAAAGCAGCTCCACGGACGGGCTAAGAGAGGGACAAGGTGCCAGGGGTCGCAGCCAGGGGCCGCAGCCAGGGGTCGCAGCCAGGGGCTGCGGCCATTGGCTGCGGCCGCCAGGGCTATCAGCGCTTGGTGTTGGAACGGATGTTCCAGCCAAACTTGATCGCGCCGCCATCTTTGGTGCCGTCGGCTTTCTGCGGCTGGTAGTCGACCATCACCTGGGCAAAGTTGAGGGTGACGTTTTCGGTCAGGCGATCATCGGTGCCCGAGCCGCCGGTGCTCAGGGACGTAACCAGCACTTCTTCCAGGTTGATCACCATGTACTCGACCTGGCTTTCGCCGCCGGCTTTGCGCACGGTCAGCTTGACCTTGTCGATGTGCTTGCCGCTGGCGCAGTGCATCATCAGGTTGGGCGAAGCCTTGTCGACGT
The DNA here is from genome assembly GCF_965653655.1 of Pseudomonas onubensis. NCBI lineage: Bacteria > Pseudomonadati > Pseudomonadota > Gammaproteobacteria > Pseudomonadales > Pseudomonadaceae > Pseudomonas > Pseudomonas onubensis. The sequence continues at coordinate 14,952 of NZ_CBFHAZ010000028.1, forward strand.
ACTTGGTCAGCGACAGGTCCTGGATATTCACCTTGCCCGCGCCGCCGCCACCGCCCACATGCATGTTGCCGGACTGGGCCATGCCCCAGCTCCAGTTCAGCACGTCGATTTCGTCCTTGTGGGCCTTGTCCATGGACTCGCCCTTGATGTCGCCGATCTTGATGAAAATATCAACAGCCATGTTTTCTCCCTGTGTGGCGTGCGCCACTGAATTTGGTTTGTGTGGGAACCCGCTTGTGTGGGAGCGGGCTTGCTCGCGAAAGCGGTGTATCAGCCTAAGATGTTTCGACTGACCCACCGTATTCGCGAGCAAGCCCGCTCCCACACAAGCCCGGCTCCCACAGAAGAGCCGGTTCAACCGTTAGTTAGGCGCTTTTTGCCGAAGGCAGCTTCGATACCAGGCGCAACGACACCGTCAGCCCTTCGAGCTGGTAGTGCGGGCGCAGGTAGAACTTGGAGTTGTAGTAACCCGGGTTGCCTTCGACGTCTTCCACGATCACCTCTGCGGCGGCCAGCGGATGCTGGGCCTTGGTGGTTTCGGTGGAGTGCGCAGGGTCGCCGTCGACGTAGTTGAGGATCCAGTCCTGCAACCAGCGCTGCATCTCGTCCTTCTCTTTGAAGGAGCCGATTTTGTCGCGCACGATGCACTTCAAGTAGTGCGCGAAACGGCAGGTGGCGAACAGGTACGGCAGGCGCGCGGCCAGGTTGGCGTTGGCGGTGGCGTCCGGGTCGTCGTATTCGGCCGGTTTCTGCAACGACTGGGCACCGATGAACGCGGCGAAGTCGGTGTTTTTCTTGTGCAGCAGCGGCATGAAACCGTTTTTTGCCAGCTCCGCTTCACGGCGGTCGCTGATGGCGATTTCGGTCGGGCACTTCATGTCCACGCCACCGTCATCGGTAGGGAACGTGTGGGCCGGGAGGTTTTCCACTTCACCGCCGGACTCCACGCCACGGATGCGCGAGCACCAGCCGTAGTGCTTGAACGAACGGTTGATGTTCACCGCCATCGCGTAGGCAGCGTTGGCCCAGGTGTACTTGGAGCTGTCGGCACCGTCGGTGTTTTCTTCGAAGGCGAAGGCTTCCACCGGGTCGGTCTTGGCACCATACGGCAGGCGCGCCAGGAAGCGCGGCATGGTCAGGCCGATGTAGCGCGAGTCTTCCGATTCACGCAGCGAACGCCAGCCGGCGTATTCCGGGGTGGTGAAGATCTTGGTCAGGTCGCGCGGGTTCGACAGTTCCTGCCACGAGCCCATGCCCATCACGGTCGGCGAAGCCGCAGCGATGAATGGCGCGTGCATGGCGGCGCAGACTTTCGACAACTCGCCCAGCAACTCGACATCCGGAGGCGACTGGTCGAAGTAGTAGTCGCCGACCAGGCAGCCGTAAGGCTCGCCGCCGAACTGGCCGTATTCTTCTTCGTACATCTTCTTGAAGATCGGGCTCTGGTCCCACGCCGTGCCCTTGAATTTTTTCAGGGTCTTGTGCAGTTCAGGTTTGGCGATATTGAGCACGCGAATCTTCAGCTGCTCATCGCTCTCGGTGTTGTTGACCAGGTAGTGCAGGCCACGCCAGGCACTTTCCAACTGCTGGAAATCCGGGTGGTGAATGATCTGGTTGACCTGGGCGGTGAGCTTGGCGTCGATGGCGGCGATGATCGATTCGATCGACTTGATCGCGTCATTGGAAACCAGGTCCGTCTGCGCCAGGGCCTGTTCGGCCAGGGTGCGCACAGCGGTTTCCACGGCTTCGCGGGCACGCTCGGTCTTGGGTTTGAATTCTTGCAGCAGCAGGTTGGCGAACTCGCTGGCTTCTTCGGTAGCCCCCAGGATCTGGGAGCCTTCGCGGGCGGTATTGTCGGTCATGATTACTGATCCCCTGCTGGCTTGGGCGCGCTGGCAAGTGCCTGAAGCAGTGCCGGGTCCTTGATCGCCTTCATGATGATTTCTTCGGCGCCAGTCTTGCCGTCCATGTAGGTCAGCAGGTTGGCCAGTTGGGTGCGGGCTTCGAGCAGTTGCTTGAGCGAATCGACTTTGCGGGCCACGGCGGCCGGGCTGAAGTCGTCCATGCTTTCGAAGGTGATGTCCAGGCTCAGGTTGCCTTCGCCGGTCAGCTCATTCGGTACGTGGAAGGCTACGCGTGGCTGCATGGCCTTGAGACGCGAGTCGAAGTTGTCGACGTCCACCTCAAGGAACTTGCGATCAGCCACAGGCGCCAGCGGCTCGGCAGGCTTGCCGGCGAGGTCGGCCATCACGCCCATTACGAAGGGCAGCTGGACCTTTTTCTCGGCGCCGTAAAGCTCGACGTCGTACTCGATCTGCACTCGAGGCGCACGGTTGCGCGCGATGAATTTCTGAGAACTTTGCTTCGCCACGTTGCTGCTCCTGGTCGCTTGAGCGACGGTGTTGTTACTGCACAGTCCGGCGGCTTATTCGCCTTCCGGGCCGCGCAGGTTTTCAAATTGGGACATGCCGTCGGGGATCAGATTGCGCACGATGGCCGCAAAGTCGGCGTGCACCAGATGCTTCGCCCGGTTCAACAGCACCGGCAGCGGGCTCGAAGGCTCGTGCCGGGTGTAGTACGCAAGGATCTTGTCGAGGCTGCGCAGCACGTCATCGCGGGTGGCGATGTCACCCGTCGGGCGCGGTGCGGCGGTGGCTGCGGCCAAATCGACCGAGGGGGCATCGTCTTCACTGACGGCCTCGGGTTCGCTGCTGCCTGCAGGGTCGGGTACGGCTTGATTGAGGATCTGCAACGCCTGCTTGAGCGGTTGCTTCAACAGGCTCAGGTCCACGCCCTGAGCCGAGCCGACTTGGTCGCTGACCTGTTGTTCGATGGCTTCGCAGGCGGCGCGCGCGGCACTCAAAGCGTCGCGGGTGGCTTGCAGCTGCTCGGGGTCGCTGTCGAGGAACGCGGCGTTGAGTTGCTGGGCGCCGAGTTGTTCATCCGGGAAGTTCAACAAGCCGCTGGCGTTGAGCGCGGCGCGCAGGCTCACCGGCCCGAACGTGCGTGAGCGCGTGAGGATGCTTTCGCGCAGCAGGCGGATGGTCGCGTCGCTGGTCAAGCCAGACAGGGCGTTGATGCGCACCGTGGGGTCGTTATCGTCGTCGGCATCCAGGCGCGGGTACAGCTCGGCCCAGTATTCGCGCAGCAGCGCGTTGATCAGCGTAAGGACTTCGGCAAGCCCGGCCACGCCTTGGAGGGCGAGGGAGCTTTGCAACAGGAAATGGGTGATACGCAGGTCTTTGCTGCGTTGCAACAAGTCGAGGCTTTGCTGCTGGATGCTGCGCCATTGCGGTGGTTCGGCGGGCAAGATCGAGTCGCCCATGCTGCGCTCGGGTTGGCCCTTGGCATCACGTTCCAGTTGGAGGAATTGCGCGTCATATTCCATGTCTTCGCCACAGGGCGAAGTCGCGGAAACGGCGGCGAGCAGCAACGGCACATCCACTTGATTCGATCTCCTTATCAGCCCGTTAGATGGCGGGCAATGCATGCATTAGTTGCGCAATGAACTTTGCATGTTTTCTTGGTCATATACTCAGCGTGCCACTACGGTGCCATCACTTATGTTCAAGAAGTTGTGCATTTTTGGTGTAGTAGTTACGCCTTGTCAAGGTAAGCTATTCGCCCTCTGTGACAGATGTGCGGTGTTTAACACACTGCGCGACTGACGGGTCTGACGGCGCCCCCAGACAGGATTTTTGTCACAGAAGCCGGTTAAGATCAGCAATCATGCTGACAAAAGCAGATTTTACGGTCGTTTGCACGACTTGGCAGGGTGCTTGCGGGAAGCGCTCTCCCTTGGAATAGACCGCGCGCGATGTATCAGCAAGGAGGCAAGATGTCGCTGTGTTTGACTATCACTAGTTATCACAAGATCACCCCTGGTCAATGCCCTGAAAAGTCCATGAATCAGGGCGCGATGGCTATTGGCCGCAGCTCCGACAATGACTGGGTATTGCCTGATCCAGAGCGGTTAGTCTCCTCGCAACATTGCGTTATCCAATACAAAGATGGCCGTTACTATCTAACCGATAACAGTACAAACGGAGTGGAGCTGGTTAACGCCGGTATCCGAATGCGTAGAGGGAACAGCGAGCCGTTGCAAGATGGCGAGTTGATCCGCATCGGCGATTACGAGATCCAGGCGCGTATCGATTTCAACGTGCAAGCGCTTGATAGCCAACCGTTCACTGGCGATTCGCCGAACAGTTTTGAAGCGCTGATGGGCGCAGTGGCGAACAAACCCGCACCCGTGCCTGTGATCGCGCCGCAGTTCCAGGGCGCGTCGTCGATGGATACGCTGCCCGACCTGTTCGACTTCCTCACTCCGACCACCGTGCCGCCGCCTACCGTGGCGGACCACGTACCCAGCGAGCAGCACGATTTTCGTCCGCCTACGCCGGTCGTGGTGCCCGTGGACGAAAAGCCCATCGTGTCGGGCTCGGTGATTCCCGAAGACTGGGATTTGTTCGGCGACACGCCCGCGCCCGTTGTTGCAACGCCACTGCCGGTTGCGCTACCTGAACCGCCGGCAGCGCCAGACGACCAGCCAACCGCCCCGGCCATCACCCAACAGCCCGACCTGCTGCAAGCCTTCCTGCGCGGCGCCGGGCTGGACCAATTGCGCCTCGACAAGGCTCAAGCCGAAGCGCAAATGGAAAGCATCGGCCGCAGCTACCGCCTTATGGTCGAAGGGCTGATCGATGTGTTGCGTGCCCGCGCCAGCCTCAAGGGCGAGTTCCGCATGCAGCAGACCATGATCCAGCCGGCTGAAAACAACCCGTTGAAATTTGCGCCGAATGCCGACGAAGCCTTACTGCTTCTGCTTCGTCATGGAAACCAAGCGTTTATGGCGCCGGACATTGCCGTGCGCGACAGTTTCGACGACCTGCGCGCTCACCAACTGGCGGTGATGGCCGGTGTGGAAGCGGCGATCAAACACCTGCTCACGCGTTTTGAACCGGCACAGCTGGAAGAGCGCATGGGCAAGCCCGCCGGGCTGTCGAGCCTGTTCAACGGCTCGCGCCAGGCGCAGTACTGGCAGCAGTTCACCGAGCTCTACAGCAATATTTCCCGCGAAGCCCAGGAAGATTTCCAGGACCTGTTCGGTCGCGAATTCAGCCGGGCTTACGAAGAACACAGCGCACGACAGCGACGCTAAACGCGCCGCAACAATGGATAAAACGGATAGCTAAGTACGTCATTGAGGACGCAGGATGATTCCTAGGTTTTTACTCGCAGCCGCCACCGCGCTGTTGCTGACGGCGTGTGCCAAGGACGCGGTCAAACCCGAGGTTGCCGCTGAGGCGCAAGCAGGCACTGCCGCCGTCGAGTTGCACTTTCACGCCATTGCCGGGCTGAACCCCGGCGCCAACGGCCTGGCCGCGCCGGTGCGGGTGCGCATTTTTGAGCTGAAAAACGCCGCCACCTTCAGTCGGTCCGACTATTTCGCCTTGGCTGACCGCGCGCAATCCACCCTTGGCCTGGACCTGCTGGACCAGGACGAAGTGATGATCCAGCCCGGCCAGCAACTGAGCATTCAGCGCGACCTTGACCCCTCCACACGCCAGGTCGGCTTGCTGGTGGGCTACCGCGAACTGGACCGCGCGCAATGGCGCACGGTGCTCACCGTTCCGGCGCGCCAATACACCGAATACCAGATCAGCCTCGATGTGCGCGCCGTGCGCGCCGACGTCGTGGTTCCCCCATCCAGCCCTGCCCAATAAGAAACCCTCGGAGTCCCCATGTCCTGGAACAATCGCGTGGTCTGGTCGGAAGGCATGTTCATCGGAACGCAGCACTTCCAGCAGCATGACCGTTACCTGGAAAACCTCATCGACGCGCGCAGCCGCCCGTTGTCCGCCGGTGCCTGGGGCTTTTCCGAGTTGCTGATTGACCAGGGCCTGTTGGCCCAGGGCAAGCTGGCGATTGTGTCGGCGCGTGGCCTGTTGCCCGACGGCACGCCGTTCAATATTCCCCAGGACGACCTGGCGCCGAGCCCGCTGAATATCGACGACAGCCTGCGCGATGGCTTGGTGTACCTGGCGTTGCCGCTCAAGCGTGCCGGTGCGCGCGACACGGTGGATGAAGGCGAAGCGCTGGAAGCGGCGCGCTACGTCAGCCAGGTGCGTGAAGTGCGCGACGATAACGCCCCGTTTGAAAACCGCGCGACAGTGGCCGTGGGCTCCCGAGCGCTGCGCCTGTTGACCGCCCAGGACGGCATCAGTGACTACGCCGCCATCGGCCTGGTGCGCATCAAGGAAAAACGCGCCGACCGCGCGCTGGTACTCGACGACACTTACATCCCACCAGTGCTGGACGTCGCCGCGAGCAAACCGCTGAGCGCCTTTCGCAGCGAGTTGCTCGGCCTGCTGCACCAGCGCGGCGAAGCCCTGGCGGGCCGCGTGGTCGCCTCGGGTGCGGGTGGTGCGTCGGAGATTGCCGACTTCATGCTGCTGCAACTGGTCAACCGGGCACAGCCGCTGATCCAGCATTTGAGCCAGTTAAGCCCGTTGCACCCAGAGCGATTCTTCAGCGAACTGGTGAGCCTGGCCGGTGAGTTTTCGACCTTTTCAACCTCAGGCCGTCGCCCTCAGGAATACCCGCAATACCAGCACGACGACCTGTCGCTGAGCTTCGCCCCGGTGGTGGCGGCGTTGCGTGAAGCACTGTCAATGCTGATCGACAGCAAAGCCACGCCGATCCCGATTGTGGAAAAAGCCTACGGTATCCACGTGGCCATGCTCGCCGACAAAACCTTGCTCGACAGCGCCAGTTTCATCCTCGTGGTACGCGCCGACGTGCCCGGCGAAACCCTGCGCGCGCGCTTCGGCCAGCAGAGCAAAGTCGGCTCGGTGGAGCACATCCGCGACATGGTCAACCTGCAACTGCCAGGCATCGGCCTGCTGCCGTTGCCGGTTGCACCACGCCAGATCCCGTACCACGCAGGCAGCACCTATTACGAGCTGGACCGTGGCAGCGAGCACTGGCAGCAACTGAACAACTCCGGCGGGTTTGCCTTCCATATCGCCGGGCAGTTCCCGGGCTTGAACCTGGCCTTCTGGGCGATCCGAGGATAATCCGCGATGCATCCCAATGATGATGACCGCACCCAGTTCATGCCGCGCCCAGGTGGCCGTGCGCCAGAACCTGCACGTGCTGAACCGGCACCGCTGTCGATGCCGGCGGCACCGATTCTCACCGGCAAAAGCCAGGGCCTCAACCCGCTGGAAAGCGCCGCCGGGCCGTTATTGGCGTTGTTGACGCGCCTGCGCAACACCATCGCGCACCCAGCGCCGGCCAGTTTGCGTGCGCAGTTGCTGGCCTACCTGCGCCAGTTCGAAGAACGCGCCGAGGCTGCCGGCGTGGCGCGCAACGAAGTGCTGCTGGCGCGTTATGCGCTGTGTACCGCCCTCGATGAAGCCGTGCTCAGCACGCCGTGGGGCAGTGCCAGCGACTGGGGCAAGCAGAGCCTGTTGATCACCGTGCACAATGAAGCCTGGGGCGGCGAAAAAGTCTTCCAGTTGCTCGACCATTGCCTGCAAAGCCCGCGCGAACGGTTGTACCTGCTGGAGCTGTTGTACCTGTGCATGTGCCTGGGTTTTGAAGGCCGCTACCGCGTGATGAATGACGGTCGCAGCCAATTGGAAGCCCTGCGTGAGCGCACCGCCGCCGCCATTCGCAGTGCGCGTGGCGAGCACGAGCGCGAGCTGTCGCCGCATTGGCGCGGCGTGACCGTGGCGCGTGATCGCCTGGCGCAATTCATGCCGCCGTGGATCGCCGTGGCCATCGGCCTGGCGTTGCTGCTGGCATTGCTGTTTGGCTTGCGCATGAAGCTGGCGTCGGATGCGGAACCGGTGTTCAAGAATATTCATGCCCTGGGCGAAATTCCGGTGCAGGCCATCGACCGCCCAGTGGTGCAGCCCAAAGTCATCGAGCGGCCGCGCCTGGCCGGCTTTTTGGTGGAAGATATCAAGGCGGGCCGCGTGGCGGTGGAAGACAAGGTCGACCGTTCCGTGGTGACGATCCGCGGTGATGAACTGTTCGCTTCTGCCAGCTCCAGCATCCGCGATGATTTCGAGCCGCTAATGCTGCGCATCGCCGACGCCATCCGCAAGGTCAAGGGTCAAGTGCGCGTCACCGGCCATAGCGATAACCGCCCGATTGCCACGCTGCGTTTCCCGTCCAACTGGGCATTGTCCGAAGCACGCGCCAAGTCGGTGCTGGAAATTCTGGCGGCCAAGACCGGCCAGGCGGATCGCTTCAGCGCCGAAGGCCGCAGCGACACCGAGCCGGTGGCTACCAACAGCACTGCCGAAGGCCGTGCCCGCAATCGTCGGGTTGAAATCACCGTATTGGCGGAGGGCGTCGAGTGAAGGCGTTTTTCAGTTTCATGATTCGCTGGGTGATCCCCGTGCTGGGCCTGATTGCCCTGAGCCTGATCATCTGGTTTGTAGGGCCGTTGCTCGATGTGCTGATGCCGGAAGGGCGGCGCTGGGCGCTGATCATCCTGGTGTTTGCGCTGTGGATCGCCTACCGCGTAGTGCGCATTATCCAGGCGCGCCGCCAGGCCGCCGAAGTGATGCGCAGCCTCGCCGCCGAAACCCCAGCCGACCCCAACAGCGTCGCCACCGCCGAAGAGTTGTCGACCTTGCGCCAGCGCATGGACGAAGCCCTGACATTGCTGAAAAAGGCCAGGCTGGGTGGTGATGAGCGCCGCAACCTCTATGAGCTGCCGTGGTACGTGATCATCGGCCCGCCGGGTTCGGGCAAGACCACCGCGCTGGTCAATTCGGGCCTGCACTTTCCACTGGCTGCACAGTTGGGCGCCGGTGCCGTGCGTGGCGTTGGTGGTACGCGCAACTGTGATTGGTGGTTTACCGACCAGGCCGTTTTGCTCGATACCGCTGGCCGCTACACCACCCAGGACAGCAACTCCACAGTGGATAAAGCTGCATGGCTGGGCTTTCTCGAGCTGCTGAAAAAGCAGCGTTCGCGTCGCCCGATTGATGGCGCGTTTATCGCCATCAGCCTGTCGGATCTGCTGCTCGGTACGGATGCCGAGCGCGCCGCCCATGCGGCCGCGATTCGCCTGCGGATCCAGGAGCTGTACACCCAGTTGGGCGTGCGTTTCCCGATCTACCTGATGCTGACCAAGCTCGACCTGGTGCCGGGCTTTATGGAGTTCTTCGACAACCTGAGCAAGGAAGACCGCGCCCAGGTGTGGGGTATGACCTTCGCCCTGGACGACGGCAAAAACAGCGACAGCCCACTGGCCCATCTGCAAAGCGAGTTTGCCGGTCTTGAGCAGCGCCTGAACGAACGGCTGGTGGAACGCCTGCAACAGGAGCGTGACCCGGCGCGGCGTGATCTGATCTACGGCTTCCCGCAGCAGTTCGGCGCGTTGAAAAATTGCCTGCAAAGCTTCCTCGAAGGCGTGTTCAAACCCAACGCCTTCGAAGAGCGCGTGTTGTTGCGCGGCGTGTACTTCACCAGCGGCACCCAGGAAGGCAGCCCGATTGATCGCCTGATCGGCGCCATGGCCCAGAGCATGAACCTGGACCGCCAGCACCTGGCGCGCCAGAGCGGCACCGGGCGCAGTTATTTCATCGAAAAGTTGTTCACCGCCGTGGCGTTTGCCGAGCGTGGGTTGGTGGGTGTGAACCCGAAAGTCGAGCATCGCCGCAAGTGGATTGCACGCGGTGTGCTGGCAGCTACCGTCGCCTTGGTGGTGGTGGTCAGTGGCCTGTGGTGGGTGAGTTATCGCGCCAACCAGGCGTACATCGCCCAGGTTGATCAGAAGGTCGCGCCGCTGGGCCAGGCCGTACAGAACCTCAGCCCGGCGCAGCGCGAAGTGCTGGCGGTGTTGCCCCTGCTCAACGCGGTGAAGAGCCTTGCGGGTGATTCGCCGAGTTGGTCTGAAGGCCTGGGCCTGTATCAGGGCGATATGCTTGAAGCCGAATCCGCCAGCGTCTACCGCAAGCTGTTGATCGCCGTGTTCGCGCCGCGACTCGTGACGCGCATCGAAGAACAACTGCACGGCGGCGGCACTTCCGACTTCCTCTACGAGGGCCTCAAGGCCTACTTGATGCTCGCCGACAGCGAGCATTACGACCCGGACTTCATCAAGGCCTGGATCGCCCTGGACTGGGACCGCAACCTGCCGCGTGACCTGCCGGCCGATCAGCGCCAGGCGTTGACCGGGCACTTGCAGGCGCTGTTCGACCGCCACCCGCCCAATGCGCGGCTGGACCCACGCTTGATCGACGACCTGCGTCGCCAGTTGCAACAGCTGCCGGTTGCACAGCGTGTTTACGACCGGGTCAAACGCCAGAAACTGCCCGAGGGCATTGCGGACTTTCGCCTCAACGAAGCCGCCGGCCGTGATGCTGCGCTTGTCTTCAGCCGTAAAAGCGGCAAGCCATTGGGCGAACCGCTGAGCGGGTTTTTCACCGCCAAAGGCTATCGCCAGGCGTTCCTGCTCAGCAGTCTTAACCAGACCGGCACTCTGGCCGAAGAGCAATGGGTGCTGGGCCGTGAGCAAGCCGATCAACAGAACGTAGTGAGCCTGGCCGCCGATGTGCGCCGCCTGTACTTCCAGGACTACCAGCGCCAGTGGGACGCCTTGCTCGCGGACATCGACTTTGTGCCGATCACCAGCGTGGCCCAGGCGGCTGATGTGCTGCGGGTGATTTCCGGCCCGACTTCGCCGCTGAAAAAGCTGCTGGTAGCCGTGGCTAAAGAGACCGATCTGCAAGCTGAAGAACGCCAACTGGCCGCCAAAGGCGTGCCGGTAGAAGGCGGTGTCGACAAGCTCAAGGAGCGACTGGGCAGCTTGCTGGGCCAGGAACAACCGAGCGCTAGTGCACCCCAAGCGGCGGACGATCCGGTGACCGCGCACTTTGCCGAACTCAATAGCATCGTCAGCAAAAACGAAGGCGAACCGGCGGCCATCGACGGCCTGTTGGCGGACATGAACGCGCTGTATGTGCAAGTCAGCGCCATGGTCGGCGCCAGTGGCGACGCCTTGCTCGGCGAGGCCAAGAACCAGGCGGCGGCTGCGGCCACGCGGGTCAGCCTGAATGCCGAACGCCAGCCACCGCTGGTGCAGGGCATGGTCAAGTCGGTGGTCAACTCCACCACCAACAGCATGATGGGCGGGGTGCGTAACCAACTGAATGCGGCGTGGGTGAGCGAAGTGGTCAACGTGTATCGCCAATCCCTGGCGGGGCGTTATCCGATGTCGCCGGGCAGCGCGCGCGATGCCACCCTGGATGACTTCGGCCAGTTCTTCGGTGTGGGCGGGGTGATGGATAATTACTTCCGCAAATACCTGCAGCCTTATGTGGACACCTCGGCGCAAACCTGGCGCTGGCAACCGGGCGCGGCGCAGAAGCTTGGGATTGCGCCGGGCGTGCTGCAAACCTTCCAGCGTGCGGCGGCTATTCGTGACGCGTTCTTTAGATCGGGGGGCACCCAGCCGATCGTGCGTTTCGAGCTCAAGCCGGTGTCGATGGACCCGACCATCACCCAGTTCCTGCTCGACCTCGACGGCCAGCAGTTGAGCTACGACCACGGCCCGAGCCGCCCGGTAGCGATGCAATGGCCCAACCCCGGCAGCATCGGCGTGGTGCGTATTTCGATCATGCCGCCGTCAGCCAGCGGCCGTTCCGGCGTGACGCTGGACGGCCCATGGGCATGGTTCCGTCTGCTGGAGCAATCGGACCTGAGCGCTGGTAACTCACCGGACCGCTTCAACCTGCGTCTGCGGGTCGACGGCGCGAGCATTGCCTACGAGTTGCGCGCCAACAGCGCCTTCAACCCGTTCAAGAGCCGCGTACTCAGTGGCTTCAGCCTGCCGGAGCGGTTATGACCACGCTGGGCTTCTACGGCAAGTTGGCCAGCCGCGGTGACTTTGTAAGCCGCGCCTTGCCCCAGAGTTTTATCGGCCCGTGGGACAGCTGGCTGGCGGCAGGTTTGCTCGCCAGCCAGAGCAGCCTGGGCGGCGATTGGCTCAACGTCTATCTGGTCAGCCCGTTGTGGCGTTTTGTCTTGGCGCCGGGCGTTTGCGGGCCGGACGCGGCGGCAGGCGTGGTAATGCCGAGCATTGATCGGGTCGGGCGCTATTTCCCGTTGGCGGTGGTGGCGTTGCTCGATCACGACACTAATCCGGCGTCCCTGGTGGGCGGCCCGGACACCTGGTTTGAGCAGGCTGAGGAGCTTTTGCTCGGCACGCTGGAGGCTGGCGCTACGTTTGAAGACTTCAACGAGGGTGTCGACAGCCTGGGCATCCCGGCCAGTGAACAACGCGCGGTCGACAGTCGCTTCGCGGGCCTGCAACGGGTCGCCGCCACGGTGCCCCACAGCCGCATGACCGCCCTGGCCGAGCAGGCCTGTGAAGGCGCCAGCCTGTGGTGGGGCCGTGGTTCACAACGTATTTCCCCAGGTTTATTGCGGTGCCAGGGTTTGCCTGCTGCCGGCGATTTTGCGCAGTTTTTGCTCGGACAAGAAGGTGTGGTGTAGATGGGGGCGACGTTCAAATCAGCGAGCAAAAGCCATGTGGGCATGGTGCGCCAGGTCAACGAAGACGCGTGCCTGGACCTGCCGGAAAACCGCCTGTGGGTGGTAGCCGATGGCATGGGCGGGCATGCGGCCGGCGATTACGTCAGCAGCCTGATCGTCGACAGCCTGCGCAATGTGCCGGTGGGGCGCTCTCTGGATGAATACTCAGCGGCCCTGCGCAATGACCTGATCCGCATCAACGCCAGCGTGCGTGAAGAAACCGCCAACCGTGGCGTGACCATGATGGGCAGCACCGTAGTGGTGCTCGCCGCACGTGGCCTGCGTGGCGTGTGTTTATGGGCCGGCGACAGTCGCCTGTACCGCCTGCGGGAGGGGCAACTGGACAGCATTTCCCGCGATCACAGCTACGTGCAAGACCTGCAAGACAGCGGCCTGCTCAGCGAAGCCGACGCGCGCGTGCATCCTCGCGCCAATATCGTCACCCGCGCGGTGGGCGTGGAAGCCCAGCTGGAAGTGGCGGTGGCTGACCTGCTGATCGCTCCAGGCGACAGTTACCTGCTGTGCAGCGATGGCCTGAACAAGACCGTCGAAGATTATGAAATTCGTGAAGTGCTGAGCCACGACGCGCCGGACGAAATCGTGCGCAGCCTGGTGCACCTGGGGCTCAACCGTGGCGCGCCGGACAATATCACTGCCATTGTCGTGAAGGTTTCGCCATGAACATTGTGATCCCAGGCTACGACATCGAAGGCGAGATCGGCGAAGGCGCCATGGCCAGCGTTTACTTGGCGACCCAACGCTCGCTTGAGCGCAAGGTGGCCTTGAAGGTGATGGCGGCGGCACTGGCGGCCGACCCGAGTTTTTGCGAGCGTTTTCTGCGTGAGGGCAAGACCCTGGCGCGCTTGTCGCACCCGCACACGGTGACCATCCATGACATCGGCAATGTCGGTGAGCTGTACTACATGGCTATGGAATACCTGCCCAACGGCACGCTCAAAGAGCGCATCGCCGCCGGCCTGACGCCGGAGCAGGGCGTGACGCTGATTCGTCAGATTGCTTCGGCGTTGGGCTATGCGCACGCCCAAGGGCTGGTACACCGCGACGTCAAACCGGCGAACATCCTGTTTCGCGCTGACGGCACCGCCGTGCTCTCGGACTTCGGCATTGCCAAGTCCCTGGACGATCGCACCCAGTTCACTCAAGCCGGTTTTGCCGTGGGCACGCCGAGCTACATGAGCCCGGAGCAGGCGCGTGGCCAGGAAATCGATGGCCGCGCCGACCTGTATGCGTTGGGCGTGGTGCTCTACGAAATCCTCGTCGGCAAGCTGCCGTATAACGGCACTGATGCGCTGTCCACTGCGTTGGCGCATCTGACCGAGCCGCTGCCGGAACTGCCGGTGCACCACGGGCGTTATCAGGACGTGCTACGCAAGCTGTTGGCCAAAGACCCGGCCGAGCGGTTCCCGGATGCGGCGGCGTTGCTGCGCGCGCTGGACCAACTGCCGGCAGATTCGCCGGAAGCCACGCTGGTGCGGCCGTTGCCGATTCCGCTGAGTTTTGACTTGGCCGGAATGACGCCAGTGTCCATCGAGATTCCGACCGAAAAACCCCAGCCGCAACCGGTGCGTCAGCCGGTGGTGACGCCAACGCAACACCGCGCCGTGTCCGAGCAACGCCGTGGGCCTGTGTTGGCGCTGGCGGCTGTTGCCGTGGCGGTTGCGCTGGCCATCGGCGGCGCCAGTTACTGGTGGCTGAGCGGCAGCGATGAACCTGCCAAACCGCCTGTCGCCGTGGTGCCCAAGACCACACCGCCGCCAGCGGTAACGCCGGTGGTGGCCGAGGCGGATGGCGGTCAGCGGCCGTTGCTGATGGCCGGTAAAAAGACTTTGTTCCAGCGCGTGCTCAGTAAGCCGGGCGCCAAGCTGTCCCATGATGCCGGTGGTGCAGCAGGTGAAGCTCTGCCAGCGTTTTCGGTGCTCTATGTTTACCAGCGCAAAGACATTGACGGCAGCCCGTGGGTGCGCGTCGGCGCCGCTACCGATGGGCGCAGCGATGGGTGGTTGCCCGCCGCTCAAGTCAGCGACTGGAAGCAAAGCCTGGTGCTCAAGTTCACCGAGCGCTCGGGCCGCGCGCCGGTGATGTTCCTGCGCCAATCGGCGCAGGTGGAAAAGCTGTTGACTGATCCCGCCGCCGCCAAAAACGTGTTGGCCAAGGCGCAGAAGAACCGCGAAGACAATCAACAGGTGCTGGCGCTTGAGCCGACGGCCAGCGCGGTGCCGCAAAACCAGTTTTACCTGCTGCCGATTTTTGATTCCAAAGAAAGCTTCGACGAAAACGGCCAGCCGGTGCAGTTGCTCAATGTGGCGTCCATCGACCCAGGCAGCGCGGCGGCCAAGCCGGCCACCAAAGCGATCGCTGCAGACGCTTTCCGCACGGCCGTGGTGCTGGTGGTCGACACTACGGTTTCGATGCAGCCTTACATCGATCAGGTTCGCGATGTGGTGCATGAACTGCAAACCCGCATCGCCGAGCGCGGCGAGCTTGATAGCGTGAGCTTCGGGCTGGTGGGGTTTCGCAACAGCATCAAGAAAACCCCCGGTTTGGAATACGTCGCCAAGACGCTTATCACTCTGGACCAGGGCCGCGACCCGCAGCGCTTCCTCGACATGGCGCGTCAGGTCAAAGCGTCCACGGTGTCCAGCCATTCGTTCAACGAAGATGCATTTGCCGGAGTGATGCAGGCGGTCGATGGCATGGACTGGTCCGGCTATGGCGGGCGCATCATTCTGCTGGTCACCGATGCTGGCGCGCTGCGCAAAAACGATCTGTTCGCCGCTACCCAGATGAACGAAGCCGAAGTGCGTCAGGCGGCACTCGGCAAGCAGATCAAGATTTACGCCTTGCACCTGCGCACCGACGCCGGCAAGAAAACCCATGCCGGTGCCGAAACCCAGTACCGCGTGCTCACCGCCGACGCTAACCCGCAGATCGGCGACCTCTACACGCCGGTACCCGGTGGTGATGTGCACAAGCTGGGTGAGCGGGTGGATGAGATCGGCACGGTGTTCGCCAATCTGGTGCACCAGGTACGCAGCGACACGCCGCAACCGGTGCCGTTGCTGAGCAGCGCGCCGAGCCTGGCGGACAAATCCGCAGCAGTCGGCTACGCCATGCACATGGATTTCCTCGGCCGCAAAACCGCGAGCCAGGCGCCGCAGCTGGTCAGCGCCTGGACCGCCGACCGCGACCTGACTAACCCGGCGTTGCCGGCGTTTCAGGTGTGCGTGATGCTCACCAAGTTGCAGCTCAACGACCTGCAGCAATCGCTGAAACTGATCGTGGATGCCGCGCGCAAAACCCAGACCTCGCCCAAGGACTTCTTCCAGGAAATCGCCAGCGCCTCGGCCTATATGAGCCGTGACCCGCAGGCCCTGCGCAAGGGCGGTAACCTGGCCAATGGCGGCCTGCTTGGCGAGTACCTGGAAGGCCTGCCGTATCGCAGCAAGTCGCTGAACATGACCCAGGACTTGTGGTTGTCGCTGAGTGTGGCCGAGCAGGAAGACTTTATCGACGAGCTGGATTCGAAGATCCGCCTCTACGAAACCTTCCACAATGACGTGGCCAACTGGGTCCGTTTCGGCGATGCCGAGCCGGGCGATGCGTTGTACCGCGTGCCATTGTCGACGCTGCCGTAATGCTGAACTTGAGCGCGGTGCACAAAAGCCGGGGCACGGGGAGCCAGCGTTACAGCCTGGTGATTCCGGCTTTGCAGCTGCGTGCGGGCGAGCAACTGGCGATTGTCGGGCCCAGTGGTTGCGGCAAAAGCACTTTGCTGGACCTGCTGGCGCTGGTGTTGGCGCCGGATCACGTTGGCCAGTTTGAATTTCACCAGGCCGACATCGGTGGGCTGTGGCGTGCCGATCAGCAATCCACACTGGCTGCGCTGCGCCGCCAGCACTTGGGTTATGTGCTGCAAACCGGCGGCCTGCTGGGCTTTCTCGATGTGCGGAGCAATATCGCCTTGTCGCGGCAATTGCTCGGTTTGAAGGATGACGGCAGCGTGGCGCGCCTGGCCCAACAGCTGGAGATCAGTGACCAGTTGGCGAAGAAACCGGCCGACTTGTCCGTAGGCCAACGCCAGCGCGTGAGTTGCGCCCGAGCCCTGGCCCATGCGCCGCAGTTGGTGCTGGCGGATGAACCGACCGCGTCGCTGGACCCGCTGAATGCCGAGCGCGTGATGCAAGCGCTGCTGGCCCAGGCCCGCGAACAGCGTGCCGCCTGCGTGATCGCCACCCATGACGAACCCTTGGCCCGCGCCAGTGGCTTGCAGGTACGGCGCATCGGTTGCCGTCGTGACCCTGACGGCGGCGTCACGGCCATGCTCGGGGAGGTGTGCTGATGCGCATCGGCTTGGTGGCGTCACTGGCTTGGCAGGATTACCGCAATGACGCCTGGCTGTCGGCCTGTTCGGTGCTGGCGCTGGTGGCGGTGATCGCGCCGTTGCTGGTGTTATTCGGCTTGAAATTTGGACTGGTTGGCAGTTTGACCGAACGCTTGGAGACCGACCCGGCTACCCGTGAAATTATCCCATTGGGCGGTGGCCGATTCAGCCGCGAATTTATCCAGCAGCTTGGCCAGCGCAGCGATGTGGCGTTTGCCGTGCCGCGTACCCGGCAAATTGCGGCAACTGCGCAGGTGGGTACGCTGACGTTGGAAATGCTGCCGACGGCGGCGGGTGATCCATTACTCAGCGGTTTGCCTATGCCCAAGGGCCTGGACCAGATCGTGCTGAGCCACACCGCCGCCGAAAAGCTCGCGGCGCGGCCTGGCGACTGGCTGGAAACCAGTTTTGCACGACAAGTGGCGGGGCGCGTCGAAGCCCAGCGTATGCGCCTGCAAGTGCTGGCGGTGTTGCCGCTGGCAGCTTTCGCCCGTGATGGCTTGTTTGCGGATTTGGGTTTACTGGAAGCAGCGGAAGATTACCGCGATGGTCGCGCCGTGCCGGCGTTGGCTTGGGAAGGTGATGCGATGGGCGTCAGCGAGCAGCGTGTGTATCCGGCGTTTCGTCTGTACGCGCGCAACCTCACCGATGTAGATCCGTTGCGGGTGTATTTCGCCGGGCAGAATCTATTGGTATCGACCCAGGCACAGACCATCGCCCAGGTGCAGTCGCTGAGCCGCAACCTGTCGCTGGTGTTCTGGATTATTGCCGGGCTGGCCTTGGCCGGGGCGTTTGCAGCGATCTTCGCCGGGGCGCTGGCGGCGGTTGCACGCAAGCGGCGGGAATTGTCGGTGTTGCGCCTGCTGGGGTTTTCCACCGCCGCACTATCGCTGTTTGTGGTGGTGCAGGCGCTTTACAGCGCAGGTTTTGCGGCCTTGCTCAGCGCCGGTCTGTATGGGCTGGCCGAGGCAGGTTTGAACCAAATGTTTATGCAGGTGCCGGGCGAGTACGCCAGCCACCTGCTGGCGCGTCACTACGGCCTGGCCCTGGTTGCAATCCTCGGCGTCAGCGCCGTGGCAGCGGCTTGTGGCGGTTGGCGAGTGACGCGGGTCCAGGCTTCTGAAGGAATCAGAGATGTATAAGTTACTGGGCGCCGCCATGGCGCTGAGCTTGGCTTCGCTGGCGTGGGCCGATGAGGCGAGTGACAAACTCGATAACCCTAAACCGTTGCCCGATGACGTGAGCCTGCCGCTGCCCTGCGAAGGCAACATGGTGTTCCGCTACGCCTACGTGCTGGCCCAAGGCACGCTGGATGACCGCGAGATCAGCCTCGGTTACCCCTTTGCCGAAGGCGAGGCGGGTTATCAGCAATCGTTTATTTCCGGCTACCGCCGCGACTTTATCAACGGCCAGTTCACCCTCAAGGACTTGCCCAAGGACTGGAACACAGTCATCGCGCCGTTGATGCCGAAAACCGACGCCAAAACTCCGCTCAAGCCGATGCTGTATTTCATCGGCAAGTACGAAGTGACTGCCCGCCAGTATGCACAGGTGATGTCTCAGGCACAGTCGCTGGCCAGCGGCGAACCGGCACCTGCGTGTGATGCACCGACTGGCATGGCCGGGCGTTTGCCCAAGGTGAAGTTGTCGCGTTTTGAAGCGGAGCGTTTCTCGGCGGTGTACAGCGCCTGGCTGATGAAATACCACCGGGAGTTGCTGCCGGTGAGCGGGCGCGGGTCTTCCGTGGATGACGGTGGCCTGGGCTTTGTGCGCCTGCCCACCGAAGTGGAATGGGAATATGCCGCACGCGGTGGCCAGGCGGTGAGCCGTCAGGAACTGGAAGGGCGCCTGTTCCCACGCCGTGTCGAGGGCAGCGACAGCGACGGCCCGCTGGGCGATTACGCGGTGTTCAACCAGGTCGCCGGCGGCACTGGCCAGGCGGCGCGCTTGATGCCCATCGGCACCAAATTGCCCAACCCCATCGGCCTGTTTGACGTGATCGGCAACGCGGCGGAAATGGTCCAGGAATCGTTCCAGCTGGTGCATGCCGGACGTCGCCAGGGCACCTACGGCGGTTTTGTGGTCAAGGGCGGCAATTACCTGGAAGGCGAGGGCACGCTGTTTACCGGCATGCGCCGTGAGTACCCGTTGTTCGCAGCCGATGGCACTGAGCAAAGCAACGAAACCACCGGTTTTCGCGTGGCGATCGGTGCACTGTCGGCGCCGCGTTCGCGCTACAAGGAGCTGTTCGCCCAGTGGCAGAAAGAAGGCCGCCTGGCCTCGCTGACTGACGCCATCGATGACGCCCAGGACCCGACCAAGCGCCTGGACAGCATCATCGCCGCCAGCGTCGACCCCAAGTTGCAAGCCGAACTCGGCCTGGTCAACGAAGAGCTGAAACGCAACGTCTCGCTGATTGCCCAGCAACGCGAAGAAGCAGCGGGCAACCTGATCCAGTCGGCCGCGTTGGTGGCCGAGACCATCAGCAACTACAACATCCGCCTGGCCAACTTGCAGAAGAGCCGCCAACAGGCCAAAGACAATAAGGATGAGGCCAGCGCGCAACTGTTCGACATGGCCATCACCAATGGTCGCAGTGCCCTCGACGGCGCGGTGGCGATTTACATCGACAACCTGGCCACCGGCACGCGCTACACCGATGCGGTGATCCAGGCTCAGTTTCAACGGATCAAGGAAGAGTTGGATCGCAAGCCAGTGCTCGGCAAGAGCCTGGTGACGCGCGCGACACTGTTCGTTCGCCATGTCGGCAACTACCGCAAGCAACAGCGGGCCGACCCGGCAGCGATCTTGAAGGAACTGCTCGCAGCGAGCGGTCAGCGGTCTTGACCGCTGGTTGTGCGGCGAGCTTGGAAGGGACTCAGGCGGCGGTGGGCCGTGCTGGGCAAGTCAAACTTAACAGAGAACACACCTATGCTTTTTTCCCGTAAGGCGGTTTCCAAGCGTCACCTGCTGCTGATCGCAGCTGGTTTCAGCACCGTGTTGACTGGTTGCGCTACGTCGCCGGCCTCCAAGGTCGCGTCGAGCACCAAGGTCGAGTACTACCCCAACTGCTACGAGCCGGTGCAGCACTTGCGTGCAACCGATTCGAACATGACCAAGTCGGTCGTGACGGGTGCCGCCCTGGGCGCAGCCGGCGGTGCATTGCTGGGCGCGCTCACCGGCGACTCCGACAAGCGCGGCCGTAATGCTGCCATTGGTGCAGCGGGCGGCGCCCTGGCGGGTGGCGCGGCGGGTTACTACACCGAGCGTCAGAAGCAGATTACCGATGACAACCAGCGCATCGCGTCCTACTCCACCGACTTCAACAAAAGCGCGTCCGACATCGACCGCAGCACCGCGTATGCCAAGGCATCCCAGCAGTGCTACCAGAGCGCCTTCACCAAGCTGGTGGCCGACCGCAAGGCCAAAACCGTCAACGATACCGAAGGCCGCAAGCGCCTGGCGGAAATCGTGGCTGGCTTGAAAGAGTCCAATGACCTGATCGTTGCAGTGAACGGCAAGGCCAGCGAAGACTTGAACAACTACACACAGGCCTACGAGCAAGACCTGAAACAAGTGGGTGTGCAGCGTGCTGACGTGGTGACCGTGGCCCAGGCCGACACAACGACGCCGCAGGTGGTGCCGGCGAAGAAAGGCAAGACGCCTGCCAAAGTCGCGAAAAAACCGGTGCTGCCAACCGTGCCGAAAGAGGCGGTGACCACCGAGAAGAGTATTCAGACAGTGCAAACCAAGCAGGCTGAAAGCAAGCAGGTCGCCAGCGCCGGCAAGGCGCAGATCGAAGGCACCTGCCGCGATCCGAACCTGGCCGACTGGGCGCCAGTGCCGTGCCCTAACGTTTAAGCAACATGTTGCTATAAGCGTTAAACGCCTGCCGATCTCCTGCTAAAGCGCGAGATCGGTGGCGTTACGCCGGTAAATCGTTACACTGCTGCGGCCACTTAATAAATACACTGAGGCTGTGTGCATGAAATTTCGTCTTCTGCTGTGGGTGCTGGGCCTGATGATGGGCAAAGCCAGCCGCACCAACCCTGCTTTCCAGCAACAGCTGGGTGACAAAGACCTGGCGTTCCAGTTGCAGACCCTCGACGGCAAGGTTGCCCGTCACTTCATCGTCAAAGACCAGCGCATCACCAGCCGTTCGGGTGTCCACCCAGCGCCGGCATTTGCCATTGCCTTTAAAGATGCCGCCTATGGCTTCGCCACGATGCAGGCGAAGAACAAGCAATTGGCATTCATGACGGGGATTCAGGACAAGTCGATTCAGATCAAGGGCAACCCGGCGCTGGTGATCTGGTTCCAGGGGTTGACCAAGTATTTGAAACCGAAGAAAAAGAAGTAAGGCCTGATCGTTCCCACGCTCTGCGTGGGAATGTTGCTTTGGACGCTCTGCGTCCGCGCTTGAAGTCGTGACGCAGAGCGTCACCGGATGCATTCCCACGCGGAGCGTGGGAACGATCATGTTTAGCCCTGGCTGAATTGAGACGCCAGCTCGCGCAACAGCACCTCGGCATCCAGTACCTTGCCGACCACTTCTTCAGCCTTTTCCCGGCTTAAGCCCAAACGTTCGAGCAGGGCGTCGGGTATCGCCGCATCCGGCCCGGAACCAATTCCACGACTGCGCAGCAAACGCACGGCCAGGCACACCAAGTTGGGATATTCAGCATATTGCCCGTCATACGTCGGGTCGTGCTGGAAGCGCAGGGCAGTGGACAGTTCGTCCGGCATGTCCCAGTAGCGCATCAACCACGCGCCGATCTGCTCGCGGCTGATGCCCAGCAGGTGCTGCTCGACATAGCTGTGACACAGGTGCGGGTTGACCTCCAGGTGGCGGCAGATCAGCGAGAAGTGTGGCGGGAACACATGGGCCAGCAGCAGGTAACCAAAGTTGTGCAACAGGCCGGCCAGGTAAGTCAGGCCAGCTTCCGGACGCTGGGCGCGGGGCATGGCGCGGGTCAGGCCTTCGATCACCGCGGCGGTGTAGATCGACTGGTGCCAGTACGGCGTGGACTGGTGCGGGTGGTCCTTGGGCAGGCTCAGGGTTTTGCCCAGGGCCAGGCCGAGTGCCAGGTTGATCACCAGATCAAAGCCCAGCACGCGCACGATGGCGTCTTCCACTGAACGAATCTTGCCCGGCGAGGCGTAGTAGGGCGACGCTGCCCAGCTCACCACTTGGGCAGCGAGGGCCGGGTCGGTTTCGACGACGCTGGTGATGTCATCAATGGTGGCGTTGGGGTCGACGCGCAGCTTGATGATTTTCTGCGCGGTGTCGGCCAGCGGCGGAATCTCGATGGTCGCTTCCAGGCGCTGCTGGATTCGGCGGGCGGTGAACGCCTGCATTGCCTGGGTGATTTCCTCGCGGTCATCGTTTGGGCGGTCGAGGTTGGGGCGGATGTTGCTCAGCGGCTCACCGAAGTGCCCGGCGCTGGCCTTGGTGAGCATGCTCTTGAAATCGCTGCTGGCGATTTCCAGCAGCAGCCCGGCTTCACCGGAATGCACCAACAGGCTTGGCTCGCTGAGCAGGCTGCCTTCATACAGGCACGGCGAGCTGGTCAGTACCGGCAGGCCAGGCAACAGGCTCAAGTCGTGCTTGGCCAGCATGCGTTCGATGCGGTCCGGCGACACAGCCGTGAGGCGGCGGCCGGTGAGTTCAGCCAACCGGTTGAGGTCGAGCAACTGGCTCTGCGGGAACAGCACCATGAGTGCGCCCACGGCATCTTCCAGCAGTACTGCCTGGACCTTTCGTGCGGGATTCAGGCCGGCGTCTTCGGTCACTTCCGTGTAGGGGATGGCGAGCTTTGCGAGCAGAGCCCGAATGACCGGCGGGGCGGTCAGTGGGGCTGTGGCGAGGGCAACTTCTGACATGGCCTGATCCAATTTCGTACAGTCACCGAAGTATAACCAGCTTGATACAACTGTTGGTTGGATAAGTGAGTCAGGCGTCACACTTGGCCGTATTGCTGCCCATGCCTGAGCCAGCGATCCAGCAATGGGCTGACATGCTCCGGCCAGCGCTCCAGCAGCGCTTGCGCCGCATCACGCACGGCAGGCAGCAAGTCGGCATCGCGCATCAGGTCGGCGACCTTGAATTGCAGCAGGCCGGTCTGGCGTGTGCCGAGCATTTCGCCGGGGCCGCGCAGTTCGAGGTCTTTTTCGGCGATGATAAAACCGTCGTTGGTCTCGCGCATGATGCCCAGGCGCTGACGGCCGATCTGCGACAGCGGCGGGTGGTACAGCAGCACGCAGTGGCTGGCGGCGCTGCCCCGGCCGACACGGCCGCGCAGTTGGTGCAGTTGGGCCAGGCCCAGGCGCTCGGGGTTTTCGATGATCATCAGGCTGGCGTTGGGCACGTCCACGCCGACTTCAATTACGGTGGTGGCCACCAGCAGTTGCAGGTTGCCAGCTTTGAATTCGGCCATGACGGCGGCTTTTTCCGCAGGTTTCATGCGCCCGTGGATCAGCCCGACCTTAAGTTCGCCCAAAGCACTGGTGAGGTCCTCAAATGTGGTCTCGGCTGCCTGGCACGTCAGCTCTTCGGATTCTTCGATCAGCGTGCACACCCAGTACGCCTGACGGCCTTCGGCACAGGCGCCGCGCACGCGCTCGATCACTTCGACGCGGCGCGTATCGGTGACGAGTACGGTGTTGACCGGCGTACGGCCGGGCGGCAGCTCGTCAAGAATCGAAGTGTCGAGGTCGGCGTAAGCGCTCATCGCCAGGGTGCGCGGGATCGGCGTAGCAGTCATGATCAACTGGTGCGGGTTCATGCGCCCGCCCACGCCTTTCTGGCGCAGAGCAAGGCGTTGCTGCACGCCGAAGCGGTGCTGTTCGTCGATGATCACCAGGGCGAGGTTCTTGAACTGCACTTCGTCCTGGAACAGGGCGTGAGTGCCGACCACCATCGGTGCGCCACCCGCGATCTGTTCCAGCGCTGCGGCACGTACCTTGCCCTTGAGCTTGCCGGCCAGCCACGCCACTTCCAGGCCCAAGGGTTCGAGCCAACGCTTGAAGGTGATGAAGTGCTGCTCGGCGAGGATTTCGGTAGGCGCCATCAGCGCCACCTGGTAACCGGCTTCCAATGCCTGCAAGGCGGCGAGGGCGGCCACTACGGTTTTACCTGCGCCCACGTCGCCCTGGATCAGCCGCAGCATGGGTTCTTGCTGGCTGAGGTCGTAGGCGATTTCATTGCCTACACGTTGCTGGGCTCCCGTTGGCGCAAAGCCAAGGTTGGCCAGGTATTGCGCAGGTAGCCGAGTAGCCTTGGGCATCGCCGGCGCACGCAGGGAGCGCATGCTTTCGCGCAGGCGCTGCTGGGACAGTTGGTGCGTCAGCAGTTCTTCGAAGGCCAGGCGATGCTGAGCCCAGTGATGGCCCAGTGCGAGTTCGTCGACGTCGGCGTCGGCGGGTGGGTTATGCAGGTAGCGAATCGCATCGTCCAGCGGCGCCAGTTGGTAGTCGCGCGCCAACTCCAGAGGCAACCAGTCGGGCAGGCTTTTGGGGCCGAGCATCGTCAGCGTTTGCATGCACAACTGGCGCAGGCGTTGCTGGGTCAGGCCTTCGGTCAGCGGATAGATCGGTGTGAGTGTGGTATCGACCGGAGGCGGCTCGTCGCCAGTGATTGCGCGGTACTCCGGGTGGTAGATTTCCAGGCCGGATGCGCCGGGGCGCGCCTCGCCATAGCAACGCACGCGGGTGCCGCGTTTGAGGCCGTCCTTTTGCGCGTTGCTGAAATGGTAGAAGCGAAGGCTCAGGCCGCCAGTGCCGTCCTGCAGGCGCACGACTAAACTGCGGCGCTTGCCCATTACCACGTCGGCGCCGCTGACGGTGCCTTCGACCACTGCATCCTGCCCAGGGCGCAAGTGGCCGATGGGCACCACGCGCGTGCGGTCCTGATAACGCAGGGGCAGGTGGAACAGCACGTCCTGGAGGTTTTCCAGGCCGACCTTGGCCAGCTTCTCAGCCATGGCGTCACCGACACCTTTAAGTGCCGTCACCGACACCTGCGACAGCTCAGTCATACGTCTATTTAGCTCGCAGCAGGCGGCTTGGCCACCGAACACAGGCGGATCGAGTCGGCCAGGATCTCAATGGCCTTGGGGCGTGGGAAACTGGCGCGCCAGGCAATCGCCACGGTACGGAACGGTACCGGTGGCGTGAGTGGGCGGACTGCGATCACGCCGGGGGCGTAATGATGGCTGTCCACCGCCGACAGCGGCAGAATCGAAATGCCCAGACCGGACGCAACCATATGACGGATGGTTTCCAGGGAGCTCGACTCCACGGTGGTGTGCTTGGCGCCGTCGTTGCCCTTGGTCAGGGTCGGGCAGGCTTCCAGTACCTGGTCGCGGAAGCAGTGGCCTTCGCCAAGCAGCAGCAGGCTCTTGTCGTTGAGCAGGCCGGCGTCGATGGTGTCTTTTTGCGTCCACGGGTGGGAGGCCGGCATCAGCACGTAGAACGGCTCGTCGTAGAGTGGCAGGGTCAACACGTCTGCCTCGTTGAACGGCAGGGCGATGATGATCGCGTCCAGCTCACCGTTGCGCAGTTTGTCGCGCAGTACGTGGGTGAAGTTTTCTTCGATATACAGCGGCATCTGCGGCGCAACGCGGTGCAGCTGCGGAATCAGGTGCGGGAACAGGTACGGGCCGACGGTGTAGATGGCGCCGACCTTGAGCGGTGCGGTCAGCTGGTTCTTGCCGGCCTGGGCCAGTTCACGAATGCTTTGCGCTTGTTCCAAGACCTTTTGGGCCTGGGCGACGATACCTTCGCCCACTGGCGTCAGGCGCACGGCGCTCTTGCTGCGCTCGAAAATCAGCACACCGAGTTCGTCTTCAAGCTTTTTCACACCCACCGACAGCGTCGGCTGGCTGACATGGCAACGCTCGGCCGCGTGGCCGAAGTGCTGCTCTTGGGCGAGGGTCACGATGTAGCGTAATTCTGTAAGAGTCATAGCGAGCGTCCATGAGGTTGCGGGCCAAGCATACCGGCTGCAATCGATAGACGCACGTTATCAGAACTTTGATGGGGATTGAGCGGGGAATGTTGAGGATTTTGCTGAAGTGGTGAAACCAAATGTGGGAGCTGGCTTGTGTGGAAGCTGGCTCCCACACAAGCCAGCTCCCGTTTGCTGCTTACCGGCGGCGCTTCTCGATGTTGTAAACGAACGGCGCGACGATTTCGACGCTACCGCCTTTCAACATATCGGCCGGTGGCTTGGGCAGTGGCTGGGCACGACGGATCATGTCCAGGGTCGCACGGTCCAGGTCGGCGTTGCCGGAGCGGCCCACCAACTCATAGGACAGCACGTTGCCTTCGGCATCGACCACAAAGCGCAGGCGGTTCAAACCTTCCTTGCCACGCTGTTGGGCACCTGGCGGGTACTTCTTGTACTTCTGCAGGTGCGCCAGCAGCGTGCCTTCCCAGGATGCTTTCGCCGCGATCTGCTGTGGCGACGGGCCAGGAACCGGTTGAGCCGATTTTTCAGCCGGCGCATTGTTCTGTGGCGATTCGCTCGGCGGCTCTTCGGAAGGTTTTTCCTTGGGCGGCTCGGGTTTCTTCTCCACCGGCTTGGGCGGCTGAGGTTTGGGTTTTGGCTTGACCGGCTTGGGCACCTGGATCGTTGGCTTGGGCGACTCAGCCAGTTTCGGCAAAGGAAGCTCTTCCGCGGGTGCAGGCGGCTGCGGCGGCGTGACAACCTTGGGCGGTGCCGGCGGCGGCGGTGCAGGCATCGGCGCCAGGTCGATGACCATGGCCGCCGGTGGCAACGTTACCGGGTGCGGCGCGGACCATTGGAGCGCGATGATGATCGCGACGGCATGCACGCCCAGCACGACGGCGAGGCTGGTGCCATAACGCGTCAGTTTGTGGCGCGTCGTGATCATTTCTTGGCTGCCGTCTCTAGTCCGACCAGGCCTACCTTGAGGTAGCCGGCTGCCCGCAGGGCATCCATCACGCTCATCAGGTCGCCGTAGTCCACGCCTTTGTCGGCCTGGAAGAAGATCGTCGTGTCTTTTTTGCCTTGGGTCTTGGCGTCGAGCACCGGGCCCAGGGTTTCAGCTTTGACTTCTTCTTCGCCCAGGAACAGGCGTTGGTCCGCCTTGACGCTGAGGAAAATCGGCTTCTCCGGCCGCGGCGCAGGCTTGGCGCTGGACGCGGGCAGGTCGACCTTGATATCCACGGTGGCCAGCGGCGCGGCCACCATGAAGATGATCAGCAGCACGAGCATTACGTCGATAAACGGCGTGACGTTGATCTCGTGGTTCTCGACGAGCTCGTCGTCGCCTTGATTCAAATGCAGGCCCATGGCCGATTACCCCACTTTCACCATGTGCGGTTGCGAGCTGCGCTCGGTAGGCAGGTGATCGAGGTCGCGGCTCACCAGCAGCAGAACTTCTGCCGACGCGTCCGAAACCTGGGCCTTGTAGCCGGCAATCGAACGGGCGAAAACGTTGTAGATCACCACCGCTGGGATTGCTGCAACCAGGCCCAGGGCAGTTGCCAGCAGAGCTTCGGCAATGCCGGGGGCGACGACGGCGAGGTTGGTGGTCTGGGTTTTGGCGATGCCGATGAAGCTGTTCATGATGCCCCACACGGTGCCGAACAGGCCGACAAACGGTGCGGTGGAACCGATGGTAGCCAGCACGCCGGTGCCGCTGCTCATGTTACGGCCGCAGGCTGCAACCAGGCGCTCGAGACGGAAGCTGACGCGTTCCTTGATGCCTTCTTTTTCGCGGGTATTGACCGACAGGCGCATTTCTTCCAGCGCGTCGTGTACCAGCAGGTTGGCCAGGGTGCCCTTCTTGGTCGCGGTGTCGCTGGCTTCCTTGAGGGTGGTGGCTTTTTTCAGGTGGACGATCTCAGTACGCAGGCGGCGCTTGGCGCTCAGCAGCTCGAAGCCCTTGGCGATCCAGATGGTCCAGGTGATGATCGAGGCGATGGCCAGGCCGATCATCACGGCTTTTACCACCACGTCAGCGTTCTGGTACATGCCCCAAGGCGACAGGTCATGGGCCATGCCCAGGCTGTTGTCTTCTTCCAGCACTACACCGGTTTCGTCGGCAGGTGCGACGTCGCCTGCAGCCTGAGCCGGGTCGGTGGCAACCGGCGCAGCAACAGGAGCGGCTGGCGTGGCGCCAGTGTGCTCGGCAGCCGCCGGTGCGGCTGGGGCGGTGGCATCAGCGAAGGCGGCGGTCGGTGCCAGCAGTACGCTGAACAGCAGCGCAGCAATCGCACGCCAGGCGCGGGATGGGCTGTGAAGCTTGGTTGGCGAAGCGGGGTTTGTATTACGTGTCATGCTGGCCGGACCTGAGAGGAAAAAATGAGTGATCGTCCTGCCAGACCCTTGGAGGTCGAGGACAAATGGGCGGTTATTATTGCAAGTAATTCTTGTTAACAGAAGTAATACAGTAACTTTATTTGTGCTTTTTCTGGCCGCTCGTCATCTGCGAAGGCTAATCTAGACCTTTGAGAACGGAGTTTTATGATGTCTGCGCCTTCTGTTGTGATTGCCGGTTGCGGCGATGTGGGTAGTCGGCTGGCCAGCCAATTGCTCGCCGCGAATTGGGAGGTTCATGGCCTGCGCCGTGATATTTCAAAGCTCCCCGATGGCGTGATCGGCATTGCCGGCGACCTGTTCAAAAAGGATTGCCCTGAGACCTGGCCGATCGGCGGGGTGGATTACCTGGTGTATTGCGCAGCCGCCACCGACCACGATGAGGCCGGGTATCGCGCGGCATACGTGCAAGGGTTGCAGCATGTGTTGGAGTGGCTGAGTGACTATGGCCAGGAGCCCAAGCATCTGCTGTTTGTGTCCAGCAGCAGCGTGTACGGCCAGCAGAATGGTGAGTGGGTCGACGAAACCTCTGAAACGAAGGCGCTGGGCTATTCCGGCCAGGTCATGTTGGAGGCCGAGCAGGTCGCGCTCAACAGTGGGATCCCAGCGAGTATCGTGCGCTTGACCGGGATTTACGGCCCGGGCCGCGAATGGCTGCTGACCCAGGTACGCCAAGGCTATCGCGTGGCAATCGATCCACCTTTATATGGCAATCGGATTCACGCGGATGATGCGGCGGGTTTGCTGGCCTTTTTGCTGCGTCATGTAGAGCAGGGCGGCTCGCTGGACAAGGTCTACATTGGCGTCGACGATGCCCCGGCGCCATTGGCCGAGGTGGTCGGTTGGTTGCGTGAGTACCTGGGAGTAACGGACTGGGCGGATGACGCCAGTGTGCGGCGTGCGGGCAGTAAGCAGTGTAGTAATGCCCGGGCGAAGGCGTTGGGTTGGGTGCCGACCTACCCGAGTTATCGCGAAGGGTATGCGGCGATATTGAAAGGCTGAAACTCGGTCAAAAATGTGGGAGCGGGCTTGCTCGCGAATGCGGTGAATCAGTCGATGAATATGCTGGCTGACACACCGTATTCGCGAGCAAGCCCGCTCCCACATTGAGATATGTATTTTGCTGTTATTTCTTCTCAAGCAGCCATTGGCGCGGGCCGGGCGTGAACTGCGGCACCTCGTCAGCCAGGGCGGTGTTGATCGCTTGGAATATCGCCAGCTGCTTGCCCTTGCGCGTGAAGATCCACGGGTTGCCCTGGCCATTCAGTTGCAGCCAGATGCTGTCATAGCCGCCGCTCATGGAGGCGCAGTCGCCCGCCAGGCACAGCGAGTAGCGGTCGACGCCTGGCAGGCCGGCGACCTTGCCATCGGCCTGGAACTGCACCGTGGCGCCATCGCCGGTGCCGTCGGTAATCTTCCAGTCGCCGCCCATATAGGCTGCATACAGTGCCCGTTCGAAGTTGGCACCCAGTGGCGCGCCTTCCGGGGCGGGATCCTTGGCACGGGCGAACACCTGCTCGGGCTCGTTATCGTTGGCCACTTGCAGCAGTTGTTTGCCTTTGCGCTTGAGTTCGGTGGCGGAGCTGCCGTAGAACTCGACGTTCCAGGCGCTGGATTTATCGCCGAGCAACTTGCCTTCGGCGACTTCAAAGCCGTTGTAGTAGCGCGCCTGCAAAGCCTTGGTGTTGACCTCCCATTCGAGGTTCGGGCCAAAACTCTGCAGCGCTTCACGCAAAGGGCCGCCCTTGGCTGCCGCGTTGATGGCGGCCTGGTTGATCCAGGTGCCGCTTACATCCAGGTCGGCGGGGTTGCTGGCGCAGCCGCCGAGCAACAGGGCGAGCAACGAAGTGGCTACAAGCGCTTTGCGCATTACGGAATCCTTCTGAAACGAAGTCGGCGCAGCCTGTTGAGGCTGCGCCGGGTGTTTTACTCGATGACCAGAATCGCGTCCATCTCAACCTGTGCGCCCTTTGGCAGGGCAGCAACGCCGATGGCGGCGCGGGCTGGGTACGGCTGTTCGAAGTACTTGCCCATGATCTCGTTGACCTTGGCGAAGTGGCTCAGGTCGGTGAGGAAGATGTTCAGCTTGACGATGTCCTTGAACGAACCACCGGCGGCTTCGGCTACGGATTTCAGGTTTTCGAAGACTTGTACGGTTTGTGCTTCGAAGCCTTCAACCAGTTCCATGGTCTTTGGGTCCAGCGGGATCTGGCCGGACATGTAGACGGTGTTGCCGGCCTTGATCGCCTGGGAGTAAGTGCCAATGGCGGCCGGGGCTTTGTCGCTGGTGATAACAGTCTTGGTCATGAGTTGCTCCTTGTAAGAGAGGGGCTATGCACGCATGCGGGTGATGCGGATCACTCCGGTCAGGGCGCGCAGTTTCTTGATCACGCGGGCCAGGTGCACACGGTCGTGCACGCTGACCACCAGCTGGACCACGCTGATGCGGCCATCGCGTTCATCCATGCTGATTTTTTCGATATTGCCGTCGGCCGCGTTGACGCTGCTGGCCAGCAAGGCGATCAGGCCACGCTGATGTTCCAGCTCTACACGCAGCTCGACGTTGAATTCGCCGGTCACGTCCTTGGCCCAGGAAAGCTGGATGCATTTCTCCGGGTTGTGGCGGATTTCGGTGATGTTGCGGCAGTTGTCCAGGTGCACCACCATGCCTTTGCCCGCCGACAAGTGGCCGACAATCGGGTCGCCAGGGATCGGCGTACAGCATTTGGCGTAGCTGAGCACCAGGCCTTCGGTACCGCGAATTGCCAGCGGGCCTTCCGGGCTTGGCAACTGCTCGCCTTCGCCGAGCAAGCGGCGAGCTACGACGTAGGCCATGCGGTTGCCCAATCCGATATCTTCGAGCAGGTCTTCGATGGTTTCCTGGCGGTACTCATGGAGCATCGCTTGCACGCGCTCTGCCGGGATTTTGTCCAGAGCGCTGTCGAAACCGTTGAGGACCTTGTTCAGCAAGCGTTCGCCGAGGCTGATGGATTCGGAGCGGCGTTGCAACTTCAGGGCGTGGCGGATGTGTGTCCGCGCTTTGCCGGTAACCACGAAGTTGAGCCAGGCCGGGTTCGGGCGCGCGCCGGGGGCACTGACAATCTCGACCGTGGAGCCGCTTTGCAGCGGTTCGGACAGCGGCGCGAGGCGTCGGTTGATCCGGCAGGCGATGCAGCTGTTACCGACGTCGGTGTGCACCGCGTAGGCAAAGTCGACCGCCGTGGAGCCTTTGGGCAGCTCCATGATTCGGCCTTTGGGCGTGAACACGTAGACCTCGTCCGGAAACAGGTCGATCTTCACGCTTTCGATAAATTCCAGGGAGTTGCCGGCACGTTGCTGCATTTCCAGCACGCCTTTGACCCACTGGCGAGCACGTGCGTGCGTGCCTTTTGGCTGTTCGTCTCCGCTGGATTTGTACAGCCAGTGCGCCGCGATGCCGTTGTTGGCCATCTCTTCCATTTCCCGCGTACGGATCTGGATCTCGATCGGCACCCCGTGCATACCGAACAGCGTGGTATGCAGCGACTGATAGCCGTTGGCCTTGGGAATGGCGATGTAGTCCTTGAAGCGGCCCGGCAGGGGTTTGTACAAATTATGTACAGCGCCCAGCACGCGGTAGCAGGTGTCTACCTTGTCGACGATGATCCGGAACGCGTACACGTCCATGATCTCGTTGAAGGCCCGGCGCTTGCCGCGCATCTTCTTGTAGATGCCGTAGATGTGCTTTTGCCGACCGCTGACTTCGCCTTCAATCTCGTCGATCGCCAGGCAGTGGCTCAGCGACTCTTCGATCTTGTTGACGATTTCCTTGCGGTTGCCGCGTGCGCGCTTGACTGCCTGGTAGATGCGCGCCGAACGCATTGGGTGCATGGCCTTGAAGCCGAGGTCTTCGAATTCGATACGAATGGCATGCATGCCCAGCCGATTGGCGATGGGCGCGTAGATTTCCAGAGTTTCCTTGGCGATGCGCCGGCGTTTTTCGCCGGACAGCACTTCCAGCGTGCGCATGTTGTGCAGGCGGTCGGCCAGCTTGACCAGAATCACACGGATATCCCGTGCCATGGCCATGGCCATCTTCTGGAAGTTTTCTGCCTGGGCTTCAGCCTTGGTCTCGAAGTTCATCTGGGTCAGTTTGCTGACCCCGTCGACCAGTTCGGCCACGGTTTCGCCAAATTGGGCGCTGAGCGCTTCCTTGGCGATGCCGGTGTCTTCGATCACGTCATGCAGCATCGCGGCCATCAGGCTCTGATGGTCCATGTGCATGTCGGCAAGAATATTGGCCACTGCAAGAGGATGCGTGACATACGCCTCACCGCTTCGGCGGCGTTGGCCGTCGTGGGCTTGTTCGGCGTAGAAATACGCTCGGCGGACCAGGTTGACCTGGTCTGGGCCGAGGTAGGCCGATAAGCGATCGGCGAGGGCGTCTATGCTCGGCAAAGTATGAACTCCTGCCGTTGGCTGTGACCCCGCGCCGTGCTACGTCGACCAGGCATAGGCTTAGACGGCCTCGTTGGACTCGTCCTCGAACGCTGCAAACAGCGGTTCGTCTTCAACGATTTCAGCGTTGGCGATGAACTCGTAGCTCATCAGGCCTTCAGCGATTTCACGCAGGGCTACAACGGTAGGCTTGTCGTTTTCCCACTGGACCAGGGGCTCTTTGCCGCCGGTGGCCAGTTGACGGGCACGCTTGGTAGAGAGCATGACCAGCTCAAAGCGGTTATCCACGTGTTCTAGGCAGTCTTCAACGGTTACGCGGGCCATGGTATTCCTCGGAGCGAATGCAAGATGCGCGCTGCCCGGTTGGGCGAGCGGACTAAACAGTTTAAAAAATCACCAGCGTTTAGGGAAGCGCTGATTTTTCCCGCGCCCTCGCAAAACCGCTACAAGTGCCAATGTAAAGCCCTTGCAGCGGTTTTGGGAAGGGCCAATCAACCGAGCAGTTCAGCCAGTAATTTGCCAAAACGCTGCTGTTGACGCTTTTGCTGGAGCTGATTGGTGCGGAAAATCGCCTTCAAATCATCCAGTGCGTGGGCAAAATCGTCGTTGATGATCAGGTAGTCGTAGTCGACGTAGTGGCTCATTTCGCTGACAGCTTCGCGCATGCGGCCTTCGATGATCTCGTCGCTGTCCTGGCCACGGTTGGTCAGGCGCTGGTGCAACGCCTCCAAAGATGGCGGGAGGATGAAGATCGAACGCGCCTTGGGCATCAGCTGGCGCACTTGTTCGGCGCCCTGCCAGTCGATCTCCAGGATCAGGTCGTGGCCTTCGTCCAAGGTCTGCTGCAAATGGCTCTGCGAGGTGCCGTAGAGGTTGCCGAACACTTCGGCGCGCTCCAGGAAGTCGCCGTGTTCGATCATCTTGACGAATTCGGTGCGCTCGACGAAGTGATAGTGCACGCCGTTCACTTCACCTGGGCGCATGGCGCGGGTGGTGTGCGAGACCGAAATACGGATCTGCTCATCAGCGTCGGTCAGGGCTTTGACCAGGCTGCTTTTGCCCGCGCCCGAAGGGGCGGAAATGATGTAAAGGGTGCCGGTGCTGTGGGTCATGGAAGTTGCCTTACTCAATATTCTGTACTTGTTCGCGCATCTGCTCGATCAACACCTTGAGGTTGACCGCAGCCGTGGTGCTGCGCGGATCAAACGCCTTGGAGCCCAGTGTATTGGCTTCGCGGTTGAGTTCCTGCATCAGGAAGTCCAGGCGCCGACCGGCGGCACCCGCTGATTTGAGCACGCGGCGCACTTCCAGGATGTGGGTGCTCAGGCGGTCGAGTTCTTCGGCCACATCGCTTTTTTGCGCCAGCAGCACCATTTCCTGCTCCAGGCGCACGGGGTCGAGGTCGGCCTTCATGTCAGTGAAGCGGTCCAGGACCTTTTGGCGCTGGGTGGCGAGCATCTGCGGCACCAGCTCGCGCAGGGTGAGCACGTCTTCTTCGATCGAAGTCAGGCGCTCATTGATCAGGCGGGCCAGTTCGGCGCCTTCGCGCTCACGGCCGGCCTTGAGCTCTTTCAATCCCTGGGTGAACAGCGCGAGGGCTTCGGCGTTCAGGGCTTGCGGGTCGGTGGCGTCGGCCACCAGCACGCCGGGCCAGGCCAGCACTTCCAGCGGGTTCAGCGCAGCAGGTTGTTTGATCAGGCCGGCGATGGTTTCGGCGGCGGCTACCAGCTGCGCGGCGCGGTCACGGTCGACCTGCAGCGGCTTGCCGGTGGTTTCTTCGGTAAAGCGCAGAGTGCATTCCAGCTTGCCCCGCGAGATACCCTGGCGCAACGCTTCACGCACGGCGCCTTCGAGGTCGCGGAACGACTCCGGCAGGCGCAGGTGCGGCTCCAGGTAACGGCTGTTGACCGAGCGCAGTTCCCAGCTCAGGGTGCCCTGGACGCCGGCTTTTTCGACGCGGGCGAAGGCGGTCATGCTGTGCACCATGGAAGTACCTCGCGATGCAGTCCCGCAAATACGGGCTGATAAGTAAGTTGAAGCCGACAGGCTGCGAAGGCGCAGGATTGTAGCGCAGTGGGGCGAGCGCGCCCAAACAATGGGCAATAGTCTGAACATTCGTAACCGAATTTTTTAGAAGTGCCCCGAAACGGTTCGCGGCTCTATAATGCTCGGCAGTTTTTCGTCCTTCGTACAGGTATCCCCTATGAAACGTCCAAGTGGTCGCGCTGCCGATCAGCTCCGCTCGATCCGCATTACCCGCAACTACACCAAACACGCCGAGGGATCTGTACTGGTCGAGTTTGGCGATACCAAAGTGATCTGCACCGTCAGCGTCGAAAACGGCGTACCGCGTTTCCTCAAGGGCCAGGGCCAGGGTTGGTTGACTGCCGAGTACGGCATGCTGCCGCGTGCTACCGGTGAGCGTAACCAGCGTGAAGCCAGCCGTGGCAAGCAGGGCGGCCGCACCCTGGAAATCCAGCGCCTTATCGGCCGCTCGCTGCGCGCAGCCCTGGACATGTCCAAGCTGGGCGACGTGACCCTGTACGTCGACTGCGACGTCATCCAGGCTGACGGCGGCACCCGCACCGCCTCCATCACCGGCGCCATGGTAGCCCTGGTTGATGCGCTTAAAGTGATCAAGAAGCGTGGCGGCCTCAAAGGCGGCGACCCGCTCAAGCAGATGATCGCCGCGGTGTCGGTGGGCATGTATCAAGGCGAGCCTGTGCTGGATCTGGACTACCTGGAAGACTCGGCCGCCGAGACCGACCTGAACGTGGTGATGACCAGCACCGGTGGTTTCATCGAAGTGCAGGGCACCGCCGAAGGCGCGCCATTCCAGCCGGCCGACCTGAACGCCATGCTCGCCCTGGCCCAGAAAGGCATGAGCGAAATCTTCGAACTGCAGAACGCCGCACTGGCCGACTGAACCCGCCTCAAGGAGAAGCGCCATGAATGACAGCCAAATGCCGGTGCCTACGCCTTCCTACGAAGTGCGCCAGAGTGCAATGTTGTGTCATCTCGCGGCGTTTCTTGGGTTTGTGTTCCCCTTCGGCAGTGTCGTGGGACCATTGATCCTGTGGCAGATGAAGAAGGAAGTGGACCCGTTCATTGACGATCAGGGCAAGGAAGCCCTGAACTTCCAGATCACCGTGGCCATCGCCTGGATGGCGTGCATCGTGCTGGCCTTCGCAGTTATCGGGTTTTTCCTGATGTTTGCCCTGGCGATTGCAACGGTGGTGCTGACGATCATCGGCAGCATCAAGGCCAACAAGGGGATAGCCTATCGCTACCCACTGACCTGGCGAGTGGTCAAATAATGAACAGGCACAAAAAAACCGACAGCGATGTCGGTTTTTTTGTGCCTGGAAAAAGACCTTAGATGGTCAATGTCCAGTCGTAGTCCACGATCAGCGGCGCGTGCTGCGAAAAGCGCGGTTGACGCGGCAAGCGTGCGCTACGAACGAACCGGCGCAGGCCGGGAGTCAGCAACTGGTAGTCGAAACGCCAGCCCAGGTTGAGCATCTCCGCCTGTTCGTTATCCGGCCACCAGCTGTACTGGTCGCCTTCACGGCTGACTTCGCGCAGGGCATCCACATAACCCATGTTGCCGACAATCTCGTCCATCCAGGCCCGTTCCGGCGCCAGGAAACCCGGTGATTGCTGGCTGTCGCGCCAGTTCTTGATATCCAGCTTCTGTTGCGCCACGTACAGCGAGCCACAGTAAATGTACTCGCGACGTTTGCGTCGCTGTTTATCCAGGTAACGGGCGAAATCGTCCATTAGCTTGAACTTCTGGTTCAAGTCTTCATCGCCGTTCTGCCCCGAAGGGAGCAGCAAGGTCGCGATGCTGACCTTGTCGAAATCGGCTTGCAGGTAGCGCCCGTAGCGGTCGGCTGTCTCGAAGCCGAGGCCGCTGATGACCGCCTTGGGTTGCAACCGTGAGTACAGAGCCACGCCACCTTGGGCAGGGACTTCGGCATCACAGGCATAAAGGAAGTAGCCATCCAGTTGGAAGGCTGGGTCGTCCAGTTCAAAGGCGGAGGCGCGGGTGTCCTGCAGGCAGATGACGTCGGCATTCTGTGCTTGCAGCCAACTGAGCAAACCACGCTCGACTGCAGCCTGAATACCATTGACGTTCACACTGATGATCCGCATAAATGGCCCCAAAAATCGCGTGCGTGTATGATACACGCCGTCTACCTAATTAGCTAAATCCGTGGTATCTGAGGCTTTTTTCATGCAGGCGTATCAACGCGATTTCATTCGTTTTGCCATCGATCGCGGCGTTTTACGCTTCGGTGAGTTCACGTTGAAGTCTGGGCGCACCAGCCCTTACTTCTTCAATGCAGGCTTGTTCAACTCGGGTTCGGCCCTGGCTCAGCTGGGTCGTTTCTACGCGGCAGCCATCGTTGACAGCGGTATTTCCTTCGACGTGCTGTTCGGCCCAGCCTATAAGGGCATCCCTTTGGCGGCCGCGACCGCTGTGGCCCTGGCTGAACATCATGAGCTGGATTTGCCATGGTGCTTCAACCGCAAAGAGGCCAAGGCGCATGGCGAAGGCGGCAGCCTGGTCGGTGCGCCACTCAAGGGCGACGTGCTGATCATCGACGATGTGATCACCGCCGGCACCGCCATCCGTGAAGTGATGCAGATCATCGCGTCTCAGGAAGGTGCCAAGGCCGCCGGCGTGCTGATCGCGCTGAACCGCCAGGAGCGCGGCAACGGTGAGTTGTCGGCAATCCAGGAAGTGGAGCGTGATTTCGGTATTCCGGTGGTGAGCATCGTGTCGCTGAACCAGGTGCTGCAATACCTGGAAGATGATGCGCAGCTCAAGCAGCATTTGCCGGCGGTGCGCGCGTACCGCGAGCAGTTCGGCGTCTGACACGCTAGCCCATGCGGGCTGCGGGCTTGTGTGGGAGCGGGCTTGCTCGCGAATACGGTGGGTCAGAAACATATCCAGTGACTGACACTCCGCTTTCGCGAGCAAGCCCGCTCCCACACTTGGACCGCGTACCAATAAAAAGGCCCCGCTCAATTTGATTGAGCGGGGCCTTTTTGTTTGCAGCGCTTAAGGCCGCTTGCGGTTACTGATCAGCGTGCCCACACCCGTATCGGTGAAGATTTCCAGCAAAATCGCGTTCGGTACGCGGCCATCCAGAATCAGCGAACTGCCCACGCCGCCCTGCACGGCTTCCAGCGCGCAACGGATTTTGGGCAGCATGCCGCCGTAGATGGTGCCATCGGCGATCAGTTCGTCCACTTGTTGAGTGGTCAAACCGGTCAACACCTTGCCTTCCTTGTCCATCAGGCCGGCGATGTTGGTCAGCAGCATCAGCTTCTCGGCTTTCAGTGCTTCAGCCACTTTACCGGCCACCAGGTCCGCGTTGATGTTGTAGGACTCACCGTTAGCGCCCACGCCGATTGGCGCGATCACCGGGATGAAATCGCCCTTGACCAGCAGGTTGAGCAAGTCGGTGTTGATGCCGATTACTTCGCCTACCTGGCCGATGTCGATGATTTCCGGCTGGGTCATTTCCGGCGTCTGACGGGTAACGGTCAGTTTTTTCGCACGGATCAGTTCCGCGTCCTTGCCGGTCAGGCCGATGGCGCTGCCGCCGTGGCGGTTGATCAGGTTGACGATGTCTTTGTTGACCTGGCCACCGAGGACCATCTCCACCACGTCCATGGTCTGCGCGTCGGTGACGCGCATGCCATCGATGAAGTGACTCTCGATCGATAAGCGCTTGAGCAGGTCGCCGATTTGCGGGCCGCCACCATGGACGACCACCGGGTTGATCCCCACGGCTTTCATCAACACGATGTCGCGGGCAAAACCGGTTTTCAGCTCGTCGCTTTCCATGGCATTGCCACCGTACTTGATCACCAGCGTCTTGCCGACGTAGCGTCGAATGTAAGGCAACGCTTCGGACAGGACCTTGGCAGTATTGGCAGCGGCTTCGCGTTCGAGGGTCATTCAGGGCTCCGGTAAAAAATCAGAACGGTAATTGGAGATCAGGGGCAACACGTTTCAACTGGGCGTGGAACACGTCCTTGATGCGCTGCAACTCAGCCTCGGTATCCGCCTCGAAGCGCAGGACCAGCACCGGTGTGGTGTTGGACGCGCGAACCAGGCCCCAGCCTTTGGCGTAATCGACTCGCGCACCATCAATGGTGGTCAGGTTGGCGCCTTCGCCCCATTGCGCATCGTGCAGTGCGTCAATGATGCTGAATTTGCTCTCCTCGGTCACATGTATATTGATCTCTGGCGTAGAAATATCATTCGGGAAGGTCTGAAACAGCTCCTGCGCCGTGGATTTTTCCTTACTCAGGATCTCCAGCAGGCGGGCGGCGCTGTAAATACCGTCGTCAAACCCGAACCAGCGCTCTTTGAAAAACACGTGGCCACTCATTTCACCGGCCAACAGCGCGCCGGTTTCCTTCATTTTCTTTTTGATCAACGAATGACCGGTCTTCCACATTAGCGGGCGCCCGCCATATTCCTTGATCAGCGGTGTGAGGCGGCGGGTGCACTTCACGTCGAAGATGATTTCGGCGTTGGCGTTGCGCGCCACCACGTCACGGGCAAACAGCATCAGCAGGCGGTCGGCGAACACGTTTTCGCCAGTGTTGGTCACCACGCCAACACGGTCGCCGTCACCGTCGAAGGCCAGGCCCACGTCGGCGCCGGTTTCCTTGACCTTGGCGATCAAGTCCACCAGGTTTTCCGGCTTGCCAGGGTCCGGGTGGTGGTTGGGGAAGTTGCCGTCGACGTCGCAGAACAGCGGGATCACTTCACAGTTGAGGGCTTCGAGCAGTTGCGGGGCGATCACGCCGGCCGCGCCGTTGCCGCAGTCCACCACCACCTTCAGGCGACGGGCGAGTTTGACGTCACCGGTGATCTGGTCAGAGTAGCGTTGCAGAATGTCGACCTTGGTGACACTGCCTTTGCCGCTGGTCAGGTCGTTGGTCTTGAGGCGCTCGTGCAGGGCCTGGATCTGTTCGTTGGCCAGGGTGTCACCGGCGATGACGATCTTGAAGCCGTTGTAGTCCGATGGGTTATGGCTGCCGGTGAGCATCACCCCGGACTTGCCGGCCAGTACGTTGGCTGCGTAGTAGAGCGCCGGTGTCGGCACCAGGCCGACGTCGCTGACGTGGCAACCGCTGTCAGCGAGGCCCTGGATCAGTTGTTCCACCAGCTCCGGGCCGGACAAGCGGCCATCGCGGCCTACCGAGACATCAGGTTCGCCCTGGGCCAGGCTCTGGGCACCGATGGCGCGGCCGATCCAGTAGGCGGTTTCGGCGGTCAGGGTCTTGGGCACCACGCCACGAATGTCGTAGGCGCGGAAGATGCTGTCGGGGAATGTCGGGGCTACTCGGGCTGCGGTACTCATCGCGGGGGTGAACTCCATCTGAAGGGGGCAAAGCTGGCCTTAAAGTGGCTGACCGGCAGGCTCAAACTGAAGGGTATGACGGTGTTTTCGGCAGAGAGTTCGTGGTGCAAAAATGCCATCGGCGTGCTGGCGCTGCTTGGGCGTTCGCGTAATGCATTGATTTCATTGTGGAAATCTCGCTGAATAAATCCGCACATTCTTCATCCTGAATAGCCATGCGGTGGCGTCTTGCCGGACAAGTGCGTCCGGCAAGGTTCAGCTTAGTCAGTGGCTGCCGGAATGCCCAAAACCACCTGCGCCGCGCTGAGTTTCGTCGAACTCCTGCACCAGTTCGAAGTGCGCCTGCACCACGGGAACCAGCACCAACTGGGCGATTCGCTCGCCGACAGCGATGTTGAAAGCGGTGTTGCCACGGTTCCAGCACGACACCATCAGTTCGCCCTGATAGTCCGAATCGATCAGGCCTACGAGGTTGCCCAGCACGATGCCGTGTTTGTGGCCAAGGCCCGAGCGCGGCAGGATCAATGCCGCCAAGCCTGGGTCGCCGACGTAGATCGACAGGCCGGTAGGAATCAGGAGGGTCTGGCCCGGCTCCAGCACGGTGTCTTGCTTGAGCATGGCGCGCAGGTCCAGGCCGGCAGAGCCCGGAGTGGCATAGGCCGGCAGAGGAAATTCGTTGCCGATGCGGGGGTCGAGGATCTTGGCTTGCAAAGCGTGCATGTAAATTAAACCTGGTTCAGCCGTTGGGCGATAAAAGAGATCAGTTGGCGGGCAATCTTGCCCTTGCTGGTCTGGGCGAAAAGGGTGGCGTGCAGCTCGCGGTCGATCACGCTGCAGGCGTTTTCCTCGCTGTTGAAGCCGATGCTCGGGTTGGCGACATCATTGGCAACGATCAGGTCGAGGTTTTTGTCTTTCAACTTGCGTGCGGCGTAGTCCAGCAGGTGCTCGGTTTCGGCGGCGAAGCCGACACTGAACGGGCGGTCCGGGCGCGTGGCGATGGTGGCCAGGATGTCCGGGTTGCGCACCATTTGCAGGAGCAGGCCGTCGCCGCTTGTAGGGTCCTTCTTAAGCTTTTGCGGGGCAACAACTTCCGGGCGGTAGTCTGCAACCGCTGCCGAGGCGATAAACAGGTCGCAGGGAATGGCCGCCTCACAGGCCGCCAGCATGTCGCGGGCGCTGACTACGTCGATTCGGGTGACCCGATCGGGGGTCGGCAAGTGCACCGGACCGGTGATCAAGGTGACGCGTGCGCCTGCCTCGACCGCAGCTTCCGCCAAGGCAAAGCCCATTTTTCCTGAGCTATGGTTGGTGATGTAACGCACCGGGTCGATGTTTTCCTGGGTCGGGCCGGCGGTAATCAGCACATGTTTGCCGGTAAGGGCCAGGTGCTGAAAACACTCGGCGGCGCACAGCGCGAGGTCGGTGGCTTCAAGCATGCGGCCCATGCCCACGTCGCCACAGGCTTGGCTGCCAGACGCCG
Organism: Pseudomonas onubensis; assembly: GCF_965653655.1. Lineage (NCBI taxonomy): Bacteria > Pseudomonadati > Pseudomonadota > Gammaproteobacteria > Pseudomonadales > Pseudomonadaceae > Pseudomonas > Pseudomonas onubensis. Next base: position 56,570 of record NZ_CBFHAZ010000028.1, read on the forward strand.
GGCCAAACACTTTGAGGCCTCGGCTTTGCAGGAGCTGGGTGTTGGCCTGGGTGGCCGGGTCGCGCCACATGGCCTGGTTCATGGCCGGTGCGATGGCGACGGTAGCGTCGGTGGCCAGTACCAGCGTGGTCAGCAGGTCATCGGCAATGCCTTGGGCCAGGCGGGCAATCAGGTCGGCGGTGGCCGGGGCGATCAACACCAGGTCGGCCCATTTGGCCAGCTCGATGTGGCCCATGGCGGCTTCGGCCGCCGGGTCCAGCAGGTCCAGGTGAACCGGGTGGCCAGACAGGGCCTGCATGGTCAGCGGGGTGATGAACTCACTGCCACCACGGGTCATGACCACGCGCACTTCGGCGCCCTGGTCCAGGAGCCTGCGAACCAGTTCTGCGCTCTTGTAGGCGGCAATGCCGCCGCCGACGCCGAGAACGATGCGTTTCCGATACAGACGCTGCATTGGTTTGCCTTTCCAGTTCAGTGATGCCAGTTCAGTGACGCCTGCGATGCCCCCTCCCCAGGGGAAATCACATGCAAAAAAGAGGGCTTAAGATAACACAGCGACCGCCAGGCAACAGCGGCGTACGTGCAGAGGGAGGCGGGATGAGTATTCGCGATTGGCCTGTGGCGGAACGCCCACGGGAGAAGCTTTTGGAGTGGGGCGCGGCGAGCCTGTCGGATGCCGAGTTGTTGGCGATCTTCCTGCGTACCGGGGTTTCCGGCAGAAGCGCAGTCGACCTGGCGCGCCACCTATTGGCGCAATTTGGTGGCCTGCGCCCGCTGTTGGAGGCCAGCCAGACCCTGTTCAGCCAGCAGTTGGGGTTGGGGCCGGCGAAATTTGCCCAGTTGCAGGCGGTGCTGGAAATGTCTCGACGGCATATGGCCGAACGCTTGCGCGCCGACTCGGTGCTGGAAAGCCCGCTGGCCGTACGTGAGTACCTCAAGGCTTTGCTGCGCCATGAGCCCCACGAGATATTTGGCTGCCTGTTTCTTGACTCAAAGCATCGGGTGCTGGGCTTTGAGGCGCTCTTTGAGGGCACCATCGACACGGCCATCGTTTATCCACGACAAGTGGTCAAGCGCGCCCTCGCTTATAACGCGGCGGCGCTGATCCTGTGCCATAACCATCCGTCCGGGAGCGTCGAGCCGAGTGCGGCTGATCGAAAATTGACCAAAATACTGCAAAAAGCGTTGGAATCGGTGGATGTGCGGGTGCTCGACCACATCATCGTGGGGGATGGCGACCCGCTGTCGATGGCGGAATACGGCTGGTTGTAGGATGGGAGCAGCTGCAAGGTTGAAGCTGCAAGCCTCAAGCGGCTTGCAGCTTGCAGCTTGCAGCTTGCAGCTTAGGGCTTGACGCTGACCTTGGAGAAATCCTGGCGCCCAAATGGGCTTACCTGGTAGCCGTAGATATTCTTGCGTGTCAGGGCGAACGCAGTGGGGTGCGCCAATGGCAGCCACAGCGCCTGTTGCTGAATCTGTGCCTGGGCCTGTTGGTAGAGCTTGCTGCGCACACCTTGTTCACTGGTGGTCTTGCCGGCGCTGATCAGCTTGTCCAGGGCCGGGTCGCAATAACGGGCAAAGTTGGTGCCGGACTTTACCGCTGCGCACGAGAACTGCGGGGTGAGGAAGTTATCCGGGTCGCCGTTATCGCCGGCCCAGCCCATGAACAACAGGTCATGTTCGCCGGCTTTGGCGCGACGGATCAGTTCACCCCACTCGATCACACGAATCTCGGCCTGGATGCCGACCTTGGCCAGGTCCGCTTGCAGTAACTGCGCGCCGAGATTGGGGTTGGGGTTCAGCAGGCTGCCGGTGGGGCGAGTCCAGATCGTGGTTTTAAAGCCATTCTTGAGCCCGGCGCGTTCCAGCAGCGTCTTGGCCTTGGCGATGTCCTGTGGATAACCCGGCAAGTCCTTGGAGTAGCTCCAGGTATTGGTTGGGTAAATGCCGTTGGCCGCTTCGGCGGTGCCTTCAAATACGGCCTTGAGGTAGCTGCCTTTGTCGAAAGCCAGGTTGATCGCCTGGCGCACTTCGGGCTTGTCCAGCGGCGGGTGCTGGCTGTTGATTGCGACGAATGCGGTCATGAAGGCCGGGGTTTTTTCTACTTTGAGTGCGGGATCTTTCTCGGCTTCACCCACATCCAGCGGCTTTGGCGACAGGGCGATCTGGCATTCATCGCGGTGCAGCTTTTGCAGGCGCACGTTGGCATCCGGGGTGATGGCGAAGATCAAGTTATCCACTGCCGGTTTGCCGGCAAAGTAATCCGGGTTGGCTTTATAGCGAACCACGGCGTCTTTCTGGAACCGTACAAACACGAACGGGCCGGTGCCGATGGGCTGGCTGTTGAGTTTTTCAGGCGTGCCGGCCTTGAGCAGCTTGTCGGCGTATTCGGCCGGGTAGATCGAGGCAAAACCCATGCTCAAGGCGGCGAGGAAGGTGGAGTCGGCGTGATCAAGGGTAAAACGCACGGTCAGCGGGTCGAGGGCGTCGATTTTCTTGACGAGAGTGGGTAATTGCAGCGACTGCGCATGCGGGAAGCCGCTCTGGGCGATCTTGTGCCATGGGTTGGCCGGGTCGAGCATGCGTTCAAAACTGAAGCGCACGTCTTCGGCAGTGAGGGTGCGGCTTGGGGTGAAATACTCGGTGCGGTGGAACTTCACGTCAGGGTGCAGCTTGAAGGTGTACACCAGGCCGTCCGGCGACACTTCCCAGCTGTCCGCGAGGCTCGGCACCAGCTTGCCGGCGGTGGCGTCGTAGTCCACCAAGCGGTTCATCAGCACGTCGGCCGAGGCATTGGTGGTGGTCAGCGAGTTGTACTGCACCACATCGAACCCTTCGGGGCTGGCCTCGGTGCAAACGCTCAGATTGGTGGCCGCAGAGGCCAGCGGCGCGATAAATAGGGGGGCGAGCAATAGCGGTAGGGCAGCGAGGCGCATATTCGGTTTCCTTTGCAGATCGAAGGCCCATCTGCGAGTGCAGTCTGGAAAAAGCCTACCGTAGTGGTCTGATTGATAAATGACTAGCCCATTTTTGCCTGTGCTTTTGGTGCAAATGCTGTTTTGATGGCGCCTCAGCGCGTTTCGCCTTGCACTTTTGGGTGCCGGCGGGCGCGGTAAATCATTCTGTGCGACGAGTGGTCGGCTGTTACAGCGGCCCTCCTGGCAACGGTTCGGGCATCTATTTCCAAGATTTACGCCGGTAAAAATACACGGGCTGTTGTTGCATTGGGGTCTTTCTGGTATAAAGCAGCGCTCTTTTCTAGGGGCCCGGTTCCTTCACTGTAGGTGTAGCCGGTAAGACCCTTAAAGAAACGCGGCGCCTGGCGCCAAATGACTGAGAGATTAAGCGGCCAACCCATGCCGGGTTGGGCATGTGGTTTTAGAGGGCTGAGGCATGTCGAGAGTCTGTCAAGTTACCGGTAAGGGTCCGGTGACTGGGAATAACATTTCCCACGCAAATAACAAAACCCGTCGTCGTTTCCTGCCGAACCTGCAGCATCACCGCTTCTGGGTTGAAGAAGAGAAACGTTTTGTTCGCCTGCGTGTATCTGCCAAAGGCATGCGTATCATCGACAAGCGTGGCATCACTGTCGTGCTGGCCGAAATCCGCGCCGCCGGCAAGATCTAAGGAGCTCTATCATGCGTGAATTGATTCGAATGATCTCTAGCGCCGGTACTGGTCACTTCTACACTACCGACAAGAACAAGCGTACTACCCCGGACAAGCTCGAAAAGAAAATGTTCGACCCGCGCGTTCGCAAGCACGTGATCTACAAAGAAGGCAAAATCAAGTAATTGATTTTCTTCCTTGTGAAAAAAAGCCCGTCTCTCACGAGACGGGCTTTTTTTTGCCTGATCGTTCCCACGCTCTGCGTGGTAACGCCTCCTGTGACGCTGCGCGTCACGCGTTCAAGAGCAGGCGCGGAGCGCCTTGGGCTGCATTCCCACGCGGAGCGTGGGTACGATCGCTGATCAGGCTTTCTGCTCGAACACCACGTAGATCTTGCGGCACGGCTCCAGCACTTCCCAGGTGCCGCTGAACCCGGCAGGAATCACGAAGCGGTCGCCGGCGCGCAAGGTCTTGGCGTTGCCCTCGGCATCACGCAGCACCGAAACCCCCTGCACAATCTCGCAATACTCATGCTCGCTGTAATTGACCTTCCACTGCCCGACTTCGCCTTCCCACACGCCGGCGCTCATCTGGCCGCACGGGCTGTTGTAGTGGTTGTAGAGGGTTTGCTCGGGGTCGCCCTTGAGGATTTTTTCGGCGGCCGGGCGGTAGCGGTCCGGGGTGGTGTTGGCTTGGCTGAAGTCGACGATATCCTGGATGCTCATGTGCGTGTCCCGTCTGGCCTGCGGTTGGAGAGGCCAAAGTCTATGTTTATTAAAATGAACATCGCAAGGGCGTTTACCGCTGTTATGTCAAATATATTGAAACACCCCCAGCCGCTGGTTTAGGGTGGCAGCTGCCTTGAGCCGAACAGCAGGCTGGCCGGGCAAGAATTCTTTGAGGCTGCCGGGGGACATCACCTGGCCCTTGTATTCAATAAGAGGAGGACACTCGCATGACCACCCTGACCCGTGCCGATTGGGAACAACGCGCCAAGGATCTGAAGATCGAAGGCCGCGCCTACATCAATGGTGAGTACACCGCTGCTGTTTCCGGTGACACGTTCGAATGCATCAGCCCGGTCGATGGCCGCTTGCTGGCCACCGTTGCCAGCTGTGACGCTGCCGACGCCCAGCGCGCTGTCGAGAATGCCCGCGCTACGTTCAATTCCGGTGTCTGGTCGCGCCTGGCGCCGGCCAAGCGCAAAGCCGTCATGATCCGTTTCGCCGCGCTGCTCAACGCCAATGCCGAAGAGCTGGCGCTGCTCGAAACCCTGGACATGGGCAAGCCGATCACCGACTCCCTGGAAATTGACGTGCCTGGCGCCGCCAACGCCCTGAGCTGGAGCGGTGAGGCCATCGACAAGATCTACGACGAAGTCGCCGCCACCCCGCACAATCAGTTGGGCCTGGTGACCCGCGAGCCGGTCGGCGTAGTCGGCGCCATCGTGCCGTGGAACTTCCCGCTGATGATGGCGTGCTGGAAACTCGGCCCTGCGCTGTCCACCGGTAACTCGGTGATCCTCAAGCCGTCCGAAAAATCCCCGCTGACTGCCATCCGCATCGCGGCCCTGGCTGTTGAAGCCGGCATCCCTAAAGGCGTGTTGAACGTGCTGCCGGGCTACGGCCACACGGTGGGCAATGCGCTGGCGCTGCATATGGACGTCGACACCCTGGTGTTCACCGGTTCCACAAAAATCGCCAAGCAACTGTTGATCCGCTCCGGCGAGTCGAACATGAAGCGCGTATGGCTGGAAGCTGGCGGCAAGAGCCCGAACATCGTGTTTGCCGATGCGCCGGACCTGCAAGCCGCCGCCGAATCTGCCGCTGGCGCCATCGCCTTCAACCAGGGCGAAGTCTGCACCGCCGGCTCGCGCCTGCTGGTCGAGCGCTCCATCAAGGATAAATTCCTGCCGCTGGTGATCGAGGCGCTCAAGGGCTGGAAGCCAGGCAACCCGCTGGACCCGGCGACCAACGTCGGCGCTCTGGTGGACACCCAGCAGATGAACACCGTGCTGTCGTACATCGAAGCCGGCCATGCCGACGGCGCCAAGCTGGTGGCGGGCGGCAAGCGCACCCTGCAAGAAACCGGTGGCACCTATGTGGAGCCGACGATTTTCGACGGCGTGACTAACGCAATGAAAATCGCCCAGGAAGAAATCTTCGGTCCAGTACTGTCGGTGATCACTTTCGACAGCGCCGAAGAAGCGGTCACCATTGCCAACGACACCGTTTATGGCCTGGCTGCAGCCGTATGGACCGCCGATATCTCCAAGGCACACCTGACTGCCAAGGCCTTGCGCGCCGGTAGCGTGTGGGTCAACCAGTACGACGGTGGCGACATGACCGCACCGTTTGGTGGTTTCAAACAGTCGGGTAATGGTCGCGACAAGTCGCTGCATGCGTTCGACAAGTACACCGAGCTGAAATCGACCTGGATCAAGCTGTAACCTTCAGACATTACCGCGGTTAAAAATGTGGGAGCGGGCTTGCTCGCGAATGCGGTATGACAGTCGCAGTTGTTTTGACTGACACAC